>JBILLC010000128.1:0-6132 GCA_044376275.1 Chthoniobacteraceae bacterium
CAGAGGACGAATGTTGTGAGCGTGAATGCATGTTTCATAGTGAATGAGTGCTGTCGAAATGACCGTCGTCGGCGCGAAGCGCGTGAAAGTTTTGTTGCGCGCCTGTAATTTAAACCACAGAGACTGTCCGAACTGGTTGGCGCAACCAGAAACCTCCCACTCTCGGTGTCGAAACCGGTTGTGTCCGCTCTGCTCTTGGACCACAGGCAGCGTTGGAACGGGGGAAGGCGCTGTGGTCACCACAAGCCGACACAGCGTGCCCGGTAGCGTGATTCAGGGGGTGGAATTTCATGTCGGTCGCGCGAAACGAAGACCTCACCTTTCACGGTCTGGTGACTCAAGCTTAAAAACGGGGCTTGCGAGCGCATATTTCGTTCAGCGCAGGTTCGCCGTGAGGTGTGTTGGAGCGGAGCATCATTTGATGAGCCATTCTCTAGGGCTGTTGTAATTGGCGACGGTTGGACTTGCGGCTTTAAGTTGACTTGAACGCCGGAGTGGTATGACCTCTGAACGAATCTGCGCGCCTCGGCCGATGAAACCTCAATCCTCCCAGTATCGCCCCGTTTGCTTGCCTGCGTCTTGGGGACGCCCTCTCTTGGGCAATCCGCGTCGCACTGATAAACGAACCCGCGCTGGGCTTGAGTTGCGTGGGTTCTGGACGCTGGGTTAACTGGCAATCATCCCCCAAAAAAAGGCTCCGCTCTTGAATCCATCCGCCCCATCCCGCACCCGCCGCATCGTGCTCCTCTTCGCCGTAACACTTGCGGTAATCACGTATGTGGACCGGGTCTGCATCTCGCAGGCCGCGCCCTCGATGCAGTCGGAGCTTGGCCTCACAAAAATCCAGATGGGCTACGCGTTCACGGCCTTCGGTTGGGCATATGCGTTGTTCGAAATCCCGGGCGGATGGCTTGGCGACCGGATCGGTCCCCGCAAAGTTCTGATGCGGGTGGTTTCAATGTGGTCGGTTTTTACCGTGGCAACTGGTTGGGCGTGGAACTTGATTGCTTTGGTGGCTTGCCGGTTTTTCTTCGGGGTCGGCGAAGCGGGATGCTTTCCAAATATCACCAAGGCGCTCATGCACTGGTTCCCAGTCTCCGAGCGGGTGAAGGCGCAGGGGGTTCTTTGGTTGAGCGCGCGCTGGGGCGGCGCATTCACGCCACTGGTGGTCGGATGGATGCTCGCAGATGGCGGCGAGGGGCGGTTTGGGCTGGGCATGCACTATCGCTGGGTGTTTCTCATCTTTGGTTTGCTGGGCGTATTTTGGGCGGTCTCGTTTTTTCGCTGGTTCCGCGATCATCCAAAAGAGCACTCCTCGGTGAATGCGGCCGAGCTGGCGCTCATAGGTGAGCCCGCACACACCGGAGATCACGCGATGCCGTGGCGCAGGCTTTTTTCTTCGCGCACGGTTTGGATGCTTTGGGGTCAGTACTTTTTCATGTCGTACGCGTGGTATTTTTACATCACTTGGTTTCCGACTTATCTGAAGGAGCAGTTCACGGGGCTCGATGACATGACGCGGGCGCTCCTGGCATGTGTGCCACTGTTTTTTGGCGGCCTCGGGTCGCTCGTTTGCGGGTTATGCTCCGCGGCGCTTGAACAAAAGTTCGGCAGCGCGGCGCTCACGCGGCGCGTGCTCGGTGTCGGTGGTATGGGACTCGCAGGTGTGATGCTCATCATTTCGATGCAATTCACCGCGCCGGTTGTCTCCGTGCTTGCGATTGGCATGGCAGCCTTCCTGAGCGATCTTGCGTTGCCCGGGGCGTGGGGTGCCTGCATGGATGTGGGTGGACAGCACACAGGCGCGCTCGCCGGCAGCATGAACATGATGGGAAACGCAGGCGGCGCGATCGCGCCCATGGCCGTTCCTTTAGTGCTCGCGGCAACCAACAATAATTGGACGCTCAACATGGCGCTCTTTGCATTCAGTTATTTTCTGGGTGCGCTTTGCTGGGCGTTTATCAACACGGACGAACGCCTTCAAGCAAAGGCGCCAAGTGGCAACGCGGCCGCGTGCTAAGCATCAGCGCTTTTGTCCATGAAAAGGTCCGAACTGGTATCAAATTTGCAACAACTGCTGCCTCGCGGACGCATCCTTAATTCTCCAGCGCAGCTCGCAGGCTATGCGGCCGATGGACTGGGTTATAAAAGTTACCAACCCGATGCGGTCGTCATTCCCGCGGATGCGGACGAGTTGATCGCGTTCATGAAGAGTGCGCGGCAGCTGGGTGTCCCGCTGATATTGCGGGGAGCGGGCACTTCCCTCTCTGGCGGCCCAGTCGCGGCGCAGGGCGGTGTGATTGTTCACACCTCAGCCCTGACACGCATCCGCGAGATCAACGTGAACGGATTTTGGTGCGAAGTTGAATGCGGTGTCGCGCTCAACGAACTCGACGCTGCGCTCAAGCCGCATGGTGTCTTTTATCCGCCCGATCCGTCCAGCGGCCCGGTGTGTACGCTTGGAGGAAACGTTGCCTCCAACGCGGGCGGTGCCCACTGTTTCCGCTACGGTGTGACCAGCAACTATGTGCTCGGCGTGGAAGTTGTATTGCTGGATGGAAGTGTGCACCGCTTCGGCGGGCCTGCGGGAGGCCGAGGCCCGTGGCGCGAAGACTGGAAGCGGTTCATGATCGGCTCCGAGGGCACGCTTGGTGCGTTCACCCGCTTCTGGCTTCGATTGCTGCCACTGCCGGAAAAAGTGTGGACCCTTCGGGCAACTTACCCCGACCTGCGTTCGATTGAATCTGCGATTCACGCGCTGGTGGAGCATTCCTCATATCCTGCAGCAATTGAAATGCTCGATCCTCGCGCGGTGGGCATGGTGGAGAGCAGCCAGATGGCGGTTGGCTTGCCGAAGGGGTCTTTCATGCTGCTCATGGAGATCGACGGCCCCACAGCACTTGTGGATGCGCGCGTCGAGTCGGTCGCGGGGATATTACGCAGGGCGGGTTCTGGCGACGTTGTTTTCAGCGACGACTCGGCGACGCGCCAAAAGCTTTGGAAGGCCCGCAAAGCCGCTGGCGGTCTGCTCGGGCAGCTTAGTCCGGATTATGTTGTGCAGGACGCGGTGATTCCCAAGAGCGCGCTCGCGGACGTTCTGCAGCTTGTCTACGATGAAGCCGACGCTGCTGGCATACGGGCTGTGAACGTCTTTCATGCGGGCGACGGAAACTTGCATCCGAACTTTCTGTTTGATTCAAGGGTTCCCGGTGAACTTGAAAAAGTGGAGCTCATCAGCGCAAGGCTGATGCGGCGCGTCATTGAAGTTGGGGGCACCCTCAGCGGCGAACACGGGATTGGCAATGACAAGGCTGCGTATATGCCGCTCGTCTTCGGGCCGGAAGCGATCCGTCTGCAATGGGCGGTTCCCGCAGCATTCAATCCCACCCATCAGCTCAATCCGCTGAAGGTTTTTGAGAACCGCCGTTTCATCGCATGAAATCCCTCGAGCCGATGCGGGCTGAGCGCCTGTTTACCCCCTTTATTGATTCGGTGGATGGCACGTTATGCCTTCCCGCGAGCGCAACTGCGGCGCAGATCCGCGCGATGATTTCAGAACGTCGCATGCGGTTTCCTCTCTTGCTGGACGCGTCCGCCACTCTACAGGAACACACCTCAGCCAGCGCGTACACTCCAGCGTCATGCCGTTTCGGGCCTTACTGCGATAACATTCTTGGCATCAACTGGCGGCTCCCCAGCGGTCGCGTCGCTCGCATCGGCGAAAGGGTTGTCAAGACAACCACCGGCTACGACTGGCTCCGCTTTCTTTTGCACAGCGGAAAGCGCTATGGCGAACCCGTTGACTATGTGCTCCGGCTTCGGCCCGACTGCGGATTTAATTTAGTGGCGTACTTTGACGGTAACCCCGAGGTTCTCCAGAGCGCGGTGCACCAACTGCTTCACAGCGGTTGGATGCACTGGTGGGATGCCGTGGATTTTATTGCCGAAGGCCGCTCCGTATCGGTGCGCGTGGTCGTACATTGCCCGTCTGAAGAAGCCCGAATTTTTGAGCAGGAGCTTTTACGAGTAGCAACGGCGACGTCTGCCCGGTTGAGGCTTGAGCGGCCTGCGCGAGACACGGCGCTTTTGCAGCCCCCATTCGACGGGCTTCCGGACGTGGCAGTAAAGACCACGCCCGATCGAGCAATCAGTCTCGCAATTGCGTTGAGCAACGATGCTGAAACTTGCACCGCGCTTTGCTACAACGGTGTCGTTCATGTCCAACTGTGCAAAGGAAATGACATCGCCGAGCGCGCCCACACGATCATTCAGCCGCATCTTTCGGAATTGCACACAGTAGGCGGTGACTGGCACTCGCGCTGGCTTCCAGCAACTCCACCAGGCATCATTGAGTCGCAGTGGATTGAAGTCTTGGAGCAAACTATCCATGCAAACTAAAAAACCTGTAGCGGACTATTTCTCCAACTGCACGCACTGCGGTTTTTGCCTTGCCGTGTGCCCGACTTACAAACTCACCGGCGACGAGAACAACTCGCCGCGCGGTCGCCTGCGCATCTGGAGCGAGGAAAACGCAGGCCGTCTCACGCGTGATGAGTGGACCGATTTCTACACGGCCGAATGCGTTGGATGCCTCGCATGCGAGACCGCTTGTCCTGCTCAGGTGCCGTATGGCGAGCTCTTCGAGCGCACCCGACATGAGCATGTAGCAGCTGGGCGCGCTCTTCCCTCGCTGACGCTGCGACTCGCTGCGGCTGCTGTCGCGAGACCCTCATGGTTTAATCTCGCGATGCTGCCTGCCCGCATTATCCGCAGGCTTGGTCTCTCGCTGCATCGTTTTCTTTTTCATGGACGGCCGGCTCTGGTCGAAAGCACCGCAGCTTACGCACGGAAACTCATGCTGCGGCATCGTCCCACAGGCCCGCGTGTCGCGTTGCTAACCGGGTGCCTGATGGAGGCCGCCTTCCGCGAAATCAATTTCGCCACCATCCGTGTGCTCGTCGAAAACAACGTGCAAGTGTTCATTCCTGCGGATCAGACCTGCTGCGGTGCATTTCAGGAGCATGCCGGCATTGATGGCGCAGCCGCTTTGCAAAATCGGAATCGCAGCGCTTTTCGGGCACTGAACGTGGATGCGATTCTTAGCAATTCGTCGGGTTGCGGCTACGCCCTTGGAAAGTCACTGGCGCTCGGGCAGCCGGACCAGGCAACCCCTCCTGTGCGGGATGTTCTCTCATTTCTTGGCGAAATCGGTCCAGTCCGGCGTGAACGCCCGCGCTGCCGTGCGCGCTTGTATGTCGATCTGCCATGCCACTTGGTTCATGGGCAAAAGGCCCCTGGCATTCCTGAGCACGTGCTGGACGCCACCGGTTACCAGTGGGAACTGGCGCCAAACGCCCGGGACTGTTGCGGTTCGGGCGGCGTGTACAACATCCAAAAGCCGGAAAACGCCCGGGCCATCCTTGCGGGAAAGGCGTCTTTTCTAAATGAAGCCGAGGGCGAGCCGGTCATTTTAGGGACGTCCAATCATGTCTGCATGATGCAGTGGCATTCCGCTCTCGCCACGGGTCTCGTGCACAAAGCGTTTGAAACAAGGCATATCATACAGCTTCTGGATCCGGGTGAGGATTTTTAGATCCCGGGGAAGATTTCATTTGCGGGCAGCCACTAAGAAAGTCGATGGTGAGGGGTCTACTGGTATGACCTCTAGCCCCCCGGACATTTTATGAATCAAATCGACCTCAACGGCCGCGCCGCCATCGTGACGGGCGGCGCGCGCGGCATCGGCCGCGCCATCGCAGAACGTCTGCTTGCCTCCGGAGCCAAGGTTTCTCTTTGGGACGTCGATGCCGCCGCGCTTTCAGACGCCGAGCGTGATCTTGCACGTGCGGGCTTGGTGCACACCGCCTCGGTTGAGCTAGCGGATCTCGGCTCTGTGCAGTCGGCGGCTGCAGCCACGGCTGTTGCGTTCGGCAAAATTGATATCCTCGTTAACAACGCGGGTATCACAGGCGGCAATGCGAAGACGTGGGAGCTCAAACCTGAAGACTGGCGGCGCGTGATGGAGGTGAATCTCAATGGTCCTTTTTACTGCTGCCACGCCGTCGTGCCATATTTGTTGAAGAATGGTTATGGCCGCATCGTCAACATCGCCTCAATCGCAGGGAAAGAGGG
>JBILLC010000129.1:0-6126 GCA_044376275.1 Chthoniobacteraceae bacterium
TGCATGCTGAAGGGCGCTGCGAGTCACCTTGGTCGGGTCAACGACGCCGGCTTTCACAAGGTCGATCCATTCGCCGGTGGCGATGTTCAGACCCTCAGTGCCCTTGCGACGCTTCGCCTCGGAAACGATGAGTGCACCTTCCAAGCCGGCGTTGTCAGCCAGCTGGCGAAGAGGCGCCTCGATAGCGCGGCTTACGATGCCTGCGCCGATCTTTTCATCTCCCTCAAGGTTGAGCTTCTCAAGCACGCGCTGTGCACGGATCAAAGCGACACCGCCCCCGGGGACGATCCCTTCTTCGACCGCAGCACGCGTTGCGTGCAATGCGTCTTCAACGCGAGCCTTCTTTTCCTTCATTTCGGTCTCGGTTGCAGCACCCACATTGATCACTGCAACACCGCCTGCGAGCTTGGCGAGACGCTCCTGGAGCTTCTCGCGGTCGTAATCGGAGGTCGTTTCAGCAATCTGACGACGGATCTGCGCCACGCGACCCTGGATGTCGGCCTGCTTGCCGGATCCTTCGACGATCGTGGTGTTTTCCTTGTCGATAGTGATGCGTTTGCAGCGGCCGAGGTCATCCAGCCCGAGGCTTTCGAGCTTGATTCCGAGGTCTTCGGTGATCAGACGTCCACCGGTGAGCACCGCGATGTCTTCGAGCATAGCCTTGCGGCGGTCGCCGAATCCTGGAGCCTTCACTGCGGCAATCTGAAGAGTGCCACGGAGTTTATTCACCACGAGGGTCGCGAGGGCTTCCCCTTCGACGTCTTCGGAGATGATCAACAGCGGCTTGCCAGTCTTTGCGACCTTCTCCAGCACGGGGAGAATGTCCTTGAGGCTGGAGATCTTCTTTTCGTGAAGGAGAATGTAGGGCGAATCGAGGATCGCCTCCATGCTCTCTGAATTGGTCACGAAGTAAGGAGAAATATAGCCCTTGTCGAACTGCATCCCTTCGACAACGTCGAGGGTGGTTTCGATGGATTTCGCCTCTTCAACCGTGATGGTGCCGTCCTTGCCAACCTTGTCCATTGCGTCGGCAATGATGTTGCCGATTGCAGCGTCCCAGTTTGCGGACACCGTTGCGACCTGGGCGATTTCGGTGCGGTCTTTGACCTTCTTGGAAATCTTGCCGAGTTCGGTCACGATGGCTTCCACAGCCTTGTGGATGCCGCGCTGTAGGGAGGTCGGGTTTGCGCCAGCGGTCACGTTCTTGAGGCCTTCGCGATAGATCGCTTCGGCGAGAACGGTCGCGGTGGTGGTTCCATCCCCAGCCATGTCGCTGGTCTTGGATGCCACCTCGCGAACGAGCTGGGCGCCCATGTTTTCATAGGGATCTTCCAACTCGATTTCCTTGGCGACAGTGACGCCGTCCTTGGTGATGGTTGGTGATCCGAATTTCTTATCGAGAATCACATTGCGCCCAGACGGCCCGAGGGTTGCCTTGACGGTTTTTGCGAGTTTCTCGACGCCGCGCAGAAGCGCGTGCCTTGCGGCTTCGTCGAACAGGAGTTGTTTAGCTGCCATGTTGTTTCTGTATTAGTGTTGGGGTTGTAGTGAAAGTGGGCCCGGCCTTAGCCAATGATTCCCAAGATGTCATCTTCACGCATGATGAGATGCGTGTTTCCATCGAGCTTTACTTCGGTTCCGCCGTATTTGGAGATGAGGACCTTGTCGCCCTTCTTCACAACGAAGTCGATGTGCTTGCCGTTTTCGTCACGCTTGCCAGTGCCGACGGCAATGACTTCGCCTTCCTGCGGCTTCTCTTTTGCGGTGTCAGGAATAATAATCCCGCCCTTTTTCACTTCTGTTTCCTCGATCGGTTTCACAAGAACCCGATCACCGAGGGGTCGAATTTTGACTGCCATGGTGGTATTTCTGGTTGTTCTGTTGGTTTTGGTTTTCAGGTTTACGGTGCCTCCGCGAATTCCTGGCCTTCGCCCGAAGCTCGCTTTGTGCGCTGTAAATTTTCTGGGGAAGTTGTTTCCCCCGAAATTTGTGTTGGTCGGATTCTAGGCGTTTTTCTTCTTGTCCTCGTCAACGACCTCGAATTCCGCGTCTACGACGTCACTCTTGGAATCCTTCTTGGCAGTCGCCCCAGCGGCCATGCCGTCATCGCCTCCTCCTTCCGCTGTGGCGCCTGCGTTCTTGTATAGATCTTCGCTAATGCTCTGGAATTGGTTCTGCAAGTCGGTGTAAGCCGTTTTGATCGCGTCAACGTCGCTGCCTTTAAGCGTTTCACGCACCTTCTCCACAGCCTTCTCCACGCCGCCCTTTTTGTCGGCCGGAATCTTGTCACCAAGATCCTTGAGCTGCTTCTCGCACTGGTAGGCAAGATTGTCAGCGTTGTTTCTGACCTCAGCATTCTCGCGGGCCTTACGGTCTTCCTCCGCATGCGCCTCGCCTTCGCGTTGCATGCGATCCACCTCCTCCTTGCTCAGGCCGCTCGATCCTGTGATTGAGATTTTCTGCTCCTTGCCACTGCCAAGATCCTTGGCGGACACATTGAGAATACCGTTCACATCGATATCGAACGTCACCTCAATTTGAGGAACGCCACGCGGGGCCGGTGGAATACCATCGAGTTTGAATGTACCCAGCTGCTTATTGTCGCGTGACATTGAGCGCTCGCCCTGGATGACCACGATTTCGACTCCGGGCTGGTTGTCGCTGTAGGTCGAGAAAATCTGCGCTTTGCGCGTCGGGATCGTCGTATTGCGCGGAATCATCGGCGTTGCCACGCCGCCCGCTGTTTCGATGGCAAGCGTCAGCGGCGTGACATCGAGCAGCAACACATCCTTGACGTCGCCGCGCAGAACACCACCCTGAATGGCGGCACCAATGGCAACGACTTCATCTGGATTGACACCCTTGTGCGGTTCCTTGCCGATGATCTGGCGCGCGGTTTCAACCACTCGCGGCATCCGTGTCATTCCGCCGACAAGCACGAGCTCGTCGACATCTTTCTCGGACAGCTTTGCGTCCGTGAGACAAGCCCGAACCGGCTTCATGGTGCGCTCGAAAAGATCATCCGTGAGCTGCTCGAGCTTTGCACGACTCAACGATTTCTGGATGTGCTTGGGGCCGGTCTGATCGGCAGTGATGAAAGGGAGATTGATCTCGTACTGCTGCGAGGAAGAAAGAGCTATCTTCGCTTTCTCGGCTTCTTCTTTCACACGCTGCACTGCATCGGGCTGCTTGGTAAGATCAATACCAGAGTCCTTTTTGAACTCGTCGAAAATCCAATCCATCAAGCGATGGTCCCAGTCATCGCCACCCAGATGCGTGTCGCCGTTGGTCGCTTTGACTTCAAACACGCCATCACCAATTTCGAGCACCGAGATGTCGAAGGTTCCACCACCCAAATCGTACACTGCTATCTCCTCGTCTTTCTTCTTGTCCAATCCGTAAGCGAGCGATGCAGCCGTCGGTTCGTTGATGATTCGGAGAACTTCGAGACCAGCTATTTTTCCAGCGTCCTTAGTCGCATTCCGCTGTGAGTCGTTGAAGTACGCAGGAACAGTGATCACAGCCTGTGTGATTTTCTCACCCAACTTTGCCTCTGCGTCCGCCTTGAGTTTAGCGAGAATCATCGCGCTGATCTCCGGCGGCGAATAAGTCTTGGTCTCGCCCCCGACGGTCACTTGAATATGGGCGTCGCCATTGGCGGCCTTCACCACCTTGTAAGGCACCCGATGCAATTCATCGCGCACCTCGTCAAATTTGCGCCCCATAAAGCGCTTCACCGAGAAAATGGTGTTTTGCGGGTTGGTGATCGCCTGCCGCTTTGCAGCCTGCCCAACCAAACGCTCACCTGATTTTGCGAATGCCACGACCGAGGGCGTCGTCCGCGCACCCTCACTGTTTTCGAGCACAACGGGTTCGCCCGCCTCCATGACGGACATACAGGAGTTGGTGGTACCAAGGTCGACGCCTAGAATCTTAGCCATAATTCAAAGAGTTTTAGTTTACTGACGCCACACCCTTGAGCAAAGGCCGCGCCAAATTTTAAAAAGCGACACAATTAGCTCTACAACAACAATATGCGCTAAAATATTTCGAGACCAAACCTGAGACAGAGCCCATCAAATGGCACACTTCAAACGCGAGAGCATGTCAGAGGTGGGACATTATGGCGCTGCTGGCGCGGTGCCCAAAACCGAACTGGATTTCCAGCGTGAGCGCCGTACGGTCTCTGCTCAGTGGAAATTCATGTTCTTACTAGCTCCTGGACGGAGCACCGCCTTCTGGATTCGGGCGACGGCCTCAAATTGGAGGAGTTCGCCGGGGTCCGGATCATCCGAAGCGAACCTAAAGCATGGTGGCATAAAAGTTTGCAGCCAAGAGAGTGGGCCTCGGCGGTTGCGACCCATGAAGAATCCGGGCGGGATGGCCGCTGGCGACTCAGCGGCGCGGCGCCCCAGCAGTGGGAGGCGCGGTTTGAAAACGTACGGCTCCAGCTGCGCTTCATGGATCAATCCAAGCAGATCGGGGTGTTTCCAGAACAATCCCCCCACTGGGAGTGGCTTTCCCGATCTCAACCGCCAGTGCCCGGGCATTCCAAGTTAATCAACCTTTTCGGGTACACAGGGGCCGCCTCGCTGGTTGCCGCGAATGCGGGCTGGCTTGTGACTCACGTGGACGCATCCAAGCCAGCGATCGCCTGGGGCAAACGAAACCAGCAACTCTCGAGCATGACTGATCTGCCAATCCGCTGGATTCTTGAGGATGCCCTCACCTTCGTGAAACGTGAAGCCAAGCGCGGAAACCGTTACGACGCCATACTCCTTGATCCACCCGCATTCGGCCGCGGACCAAACGGCGAGTTTTGGAAAGTCGAACGCGATCTGATGCCCCTTTTGGAGGCGTGCCGTGAGATTCTAAGCGAGAGGGCGTGCCTGTTGTTACTGACCATTTACACCATCGATGCGTCCTCGATCCTCTGCCACAATCTGCTGAGCGAGGCGACAAAAGGCCTTGGTGGGGCCATCACGATTGGCGAGCTGGCACTAGCCCAGTCAAAAATGGAGCGGTGTCTTCCGCTTTCACTTTGGGGAAGATGGGAGCGGCGTCCGCAGCGCTGAATTGCCGTGGGCCGCTGTACAATGATTCCAATTCAGGATACCAAGCTGTCGAGTCCTGTGGACGCGTCCTAGAATCCCTACGGGCAGCGATGCAGGCACTGGAACTCAAAACCACGTTCAGAATCACCCCATGAAACTTGTCTTTGCGGCGACAGGCGCAAGCGGCGCCATTTACATGCAGAGGCTGCTTGCCCGCGTTGATTGCAGCGCGAATGAAGTGCATTTGGTTTTCAGCACGTACGCCAAGCAGGTAGTGCATGAAGAGCTGGGCCAGTTGCAGGTTCCCTGCTCGGTCCACCAGCACGGGGACAAGACCATGAACGTCCCTTTCGTGAGCGGCTCCGCAAGATTTGATGCAATGGTGATCGTGCCCTGCTCAATGGGAACTCTCGGACGCGTTGCTGCTGGAACAAGCGACTCGACCATTCTCAGAGCGGCGGATGTTTTTCTAAAAGAACGCCGCAAGCTGATCCTTGTTCCCCGGGAGATGCCCTGGAATCTCATCCACGCGCGCAATGTCGTCACCGTGATGGAAGCGGGCGCAACGGTCATTCCGGCTTCACCCTCTTTTTACGGTGGAGCATCAACTGTGGAATCCCTCGCCGACACGGTGGTGGATCGCATTCTTGATCAACTCGGGCTGCCAAGTCCTGACGCGTTTCGGTGGAAGGAGAGCAGAGAGTGAAGCTGGACGGTTCCCCGTGGTTTGGCTGGGTCGCATCTCGTCTCATGAAACTTTTGGGCGGCACGCTCAAATGGGAACTGCACGATCACGCGGGATACCTCACGCGGCCGCGAAACGAGCCAATTCTGGTTGCAGCCTGGCACAACCGGATTTTCGCACTCCCCCTTTGTTACGTGTGGCTATGCCAATCGCGACGGCCTCTGACAGTGCTCACAAGCCCGAGCCGCGATGGCGCTCTGCTTGAAGCCCTTGTTGCGCAGTTTGGAATTGGCGCGGTTCGCGGGTCATCCTCACGCCGCGGCATCACCGCACTGCGCGAACTCCAAGCGGAACTCGAAAGCCACACGGACGTAATCATCACGCCGG
>JBILLC010000524.1:0-6123 GCA_044376275.1 Chthoniobacteraceae bacterium
AATATCGCCGCTGGTGCGACTTTCTCGATGGAGTTGCAAAGCGATTCGGTGCTTTCGAATGAGATCTCCGGTGCGGGAACGTTTGTGAAGTCGGGCGCAGGCAGTCTTAGATACAACGGAGTGAACACCAGCTCGGGTTCGATGCTAGTGACGGCGGGGTCGCTGGTGTTTGCGCCGGGCTCGATTCCTGGCTCGGGTCCATTGCTTACCGCGCCTGGTGCGAGCATTGCGTTTGACCTAACCGGGGATCTTGTGATTCCGAATGGCATCACGGGTACGGTTGTTTCCCTAAACCCGGCCTATAGGGTGAGTTGGAACGGCGGAGCTGTGGGCGGTCCAGTGGCTGTGGTCACCAGCACGCTTGCTGTTTCTGCGGAAACTTGGATGCCGTTCCAACATCAGATCACATCAACCAATGGGCCAGTCCACTACGCGGCGGCTGGATTGCCTCCCGGACTTGATCTGAATTCCACGACTGGCTTGATTTCGGGTGTGCCTACGCAGGGCGGGCGTTTCGAGGTGCAGATCAGCGCGACCAATCCGGGTGGAACCAGCGGTGCGACTCTGGTGCTGAGCATTCAGCGCACCGCACCAATTCTCGCAGTGGATTTCATGGACGATTCCGCGCTGGAAACACTTGATGCCACAACTCCCAAAGGACCGTTGTTGACGAAGGTGTGGAACTCGGTTGGTGGCGCGTCCGGTTCGCGCAATGCCCTCAGTGATCACAACGGAGTGTCGCGAGCACTTGGATTGTCTTGGAGCGTTGGCAACACTTGGCGTAGCGGGTCAGGCACGGCTTCTCAGGATGAAAAAATCCTGCGCGGATATCTGGATGATTCACCGGTATCCATCACGCTTACGGGGATCCCGTTCACGAGTTACAATGTGTACGGAATCGTCGCCAGCGACAATGATATGACCCCGTATGATACCCGAGATTTTCGGGTGAATAATACTTGGGTTTTTGGAGGGGCGAACGCTTCGTTTGCTCCGGCTTACGGCATGTGGGCGGCGGCGGGTCAGAAATGGATCGAGATTAACAAGGCAACCGGACAGCGGGGGAATTACTGGAAAGTTAGTAATCTGAGTGGTTCCACGGTAACGATCCAAGGAATGAGCGCCCAGGGTTCGAGTCGGGGGAGTCTCGCTGCAATCATCATTGAATGTGCGCCTTCGCAGACGATTAATTTTCCAGAATTGCTCGCCTCCAACATCCAGCCAGACGGGACGCTCGCGCTCAATGCCACGGCTAGTTCCGGATTGCCAGTCGAATGGTCCGTGTTGAGCGGTTCCGCAACGATCGAGGGGAGCACGCTCACCTTCCTTGAGGGCGGCACAGTCGAGGTGCAAGCGGCACAGTCGGGCAGCCTGGGCATCGCCGCTGCCATCCCAGTGGTTAGGAGTGTAACGCTGAATCGATTGCCGCAGTCTGTCACTTTTGAAGCGCCGCTAACCAAGCAGTACGGCGACTCGCCATTCGCTCTGACTGCCACAGCTTCCTCCTCGATGCCTGTGACACTCTCACTGCTAAGCGGCCCCGGTGTTCTGCAAAACGGCACAGTCTCGATTGTGGGGGCCGGCACTTTGGTGGTGCGTGCGCGGCAGGCAGGCGACATTTATTACATGCCCGTCACTGTCGATCGAACCATCACGATCGCGCCGCGGGTTTTGACCGTGTCCGGAATCGTTGCTTTGGATAAACCCTACAACGGTACCGTTGATGCGCCGCTGACTGTGACCTCTGCCCTGCTCAATGGAGTGCTGCCCGGGGATACGGCTTCTCTCGGAGGCGGAGTCACCGGAAGGTTTGCGACCGCGTTGGTCGGGTCTGAGAAGCCGGTGGAGATACACGGACTAACGCTGGTTGGACCGGCAGCTGGTGGTTATGTGGTGGAGGCGCCGACGGGGATCAAAGCTTCCGTGACACCGAGGATGGTCACGCTGTCCGGGTTGAGCGTGGCTCAAAAGAGATACGATGGTAATCCGTCAGCCGGTTTGTTGGGTGACCCCTTCCTGAACAATTTGATCGAAGGTGATGCAGTCGTACTTGCTGGCACGCCGGTGGCGAGTTTTGCGGATGCGCTGACCGGGGTGGGCAAGCAGGTGGTGGTGGACGGGTTTGTGTTGAACGGGTCTGCCGCTTCAAATTACCAGTTGACGCAACCGCAGGGAATGACGGGGACAATTCTGCTTGCGCAGCAGGTGATCTCTTTTGCCCCAATCACTGCGCGGGCTTATTCGACTCAGGCTTTTGCAATCTCAGCGACCGCGGGATCAGGGTTGCCCGTGAGTTTGAGTATCCTAAGCGGTCCGGCCACAATCTCGGGTTCTTCAATTTCGCTGACTGGGACGGGAGAGGTGGTGGTGCGCGCTAATCAGCTTGGGAATTCCCTCTTCGAACCCGCCCCAAGCGTTGATCGCGCTTTCACCGTGAGCAAGGCGGCGCAAACCATTGAGTTCTCGATTCCCGCTGAGCGCTTGTATTCCGCCGAAACCACTCCGCTCTTCGCTGTGGCGAGCTCTGGATTGCCCGTGAGTTACAGTGTCGTCAGTGGGCCAGCGATTCTAGAAGGCACCGTCCTTCGGGTGACTGGAACTGGAACCGTGCTTTTGAGTGCCTCTCAAGCCGGTTCTTCCAATTACGAAGCAGCTGAGCCTGTGAATCGCAGCATTCTGGTGAACCCTGGTGTGCAAACCATCGATTTTGCGCCCTTGGACGCCCGCAGTTACTCGCCCGTGCCCTTCGATCTGAGCGCGACTTCAAGTGTTGGCTTGCCTGTGGCGTTCACAGTCGTCAGCGGTCCCGCCGTCGTATCTGGTAACCGTATTACCTTAACCGGCGTTGGCCTCGTGGTGGTTCGTGCTTCGCAGGAAGGCACGCCTGATTATGCGCCAGCAATGAATGTTGAGCGGAATTTTGCGGTGGGGAAGGGTACGCAAGTCATCAGCTTCGATGTGCCTGTGCGCAGGACTTTTGGCACTGCTCCATTCGGTGTGAGTGCGACATCCAGCTCCGGGCTGGATGTGGCGGTTTCAGTTCTGAGCGGCCCGGCGTCGATCAGCGATGGGCTGCTAACGCTTTTGGGCGGGGGATCGGTTGTGTTGCGTGCGGTTCAGGAAGGTTCTCCGAATTACAATCCGGCTCAATCGGTGGACCGCTTGCTAGTGGTGGACCCTGCTGCGCAGACGGTGGAGTTCCCAGCGCTTCAAAACCGAGTGTTCGGTGATCCAGCAATTGGATTGTCCGCGACGGCTTCCTCCGGTTTGCCCGTGACATTCACGGTGGTGAGCGGGCCCACGATGATTAGCAATGGAGCGCTGTCCATTACCGGAGCGGGAACCGTGGTGATATCGGCTCAGCAATTGGGTTCAGCGAGCTACCAGCCCAGTGCGGTGGTTGAGCGCAGTTTTGTGGTGGCGCGTGCTTCGCAATCCATCAGTTTTGATTTGCCTGCGCGCAAGACTTTCGGCGACGCGCCGATCGGGTTGGTGGCCACGGCCAGCTCAGGTCTCGAAGGTTCGCTGTCGTTAGTGAGCGGACCGGCGATCATCAACAACGGAACGTTGACTCTGCTCGGTGGAGGGACAGTTGTGATTCGTGCATCGCAGGCGGGTTCGACAAATTACGAAGCGGCGCCCGCGGTGGAGCGTACTCTTTTTGTGGATCCGGCTGCGCAGACGCTGGAGTTCGCGCAACCGGCAAACCGCGTTTATGGGGATGCGCCACTCTTACTTTCAGGCTCTGCATCCTCTGGCTTACCGGTGACATTTACCTTGGTGAGCGGCCCCGCGGTTCTGAACGCCGGGTCACTCTCCATCACTGGAGCTGGCACCGTCGTCGTATCTGCGCGCCAGCCGGGATCGGCCAATTATTTGCCAAGCCCAGTGGTTGAGCGGAGATTTGAGGTCGCCCGGGCCGCGCAAAGGATTGAATTCGCCGAGATCAGTCAAAAATCTCTCTCGGCTGCACCGTTTAAATTGGAGGCAAGCTCCTCCTCCGGCCTGCCGGTGAATTTCAGGGTGGTTGCGGGCGCTGCCACCTTGAGCAGCGGAACCATGGTTGTATTGTCCGGTGAAGGGTCAGTAACAATCGAGGCAAGTCAGGCTGGCTCGGAGTCGTATGAACCGGCAATTGCTGTTCAGCGCACATTCAACGTGCTGAACACATCGGTTGATTTCCTTAAACAACCGAAATCACTCCAGCTTGCCTCCGGCACTCAGGCGGCCTTTGAGGTGGAGGCTTCGGGATACAAACTTTCTTACCAATGGTTCTTCAAACCGCTCATTGGTGCGCGGGTTCCCATGGTGGATGGGGACGGCGTGACCGGTTCGCTCACCTCGCGCTTGATATTGAACGCAATCTCGCAGCGCAATGTGGGCTCATACGACGTGGAGGTCACCAGCGGTTCGAATTTGAACGGAATTATTTCGAGGACCAGCATTCCAGCCCAACTCGAGCTCTTCCTGCCGGTGGTGATTGATCAGGCGGCCTTTGCATCGCAAAGCACATCGCTGAAACCGGGTCGCAGCGTTGTACTGTCGGTCGCTGTGCAGGGTTCTGCTCCGTTCACTTACAACTGGTTCAAGGACGGCTCACCGTTATCCGTTGGCACAGGAGCGACCCTTTCGATTAGCAGCGCTGATATCGATGCCACTGGCGCGGTTTCCGCCGGTTACACCGTCAAGGTTGCTAATGCTTCGAGAGATGGTGGGTTTACAGGCGAAGCAATCACGAAACCGGTGGAGATAAGCGTTGAGCAGCTGCCTCCGGCGGTCGCGCTCCAGGCCTTTGTTTCGGGCGTCGCGAGCGAGTTGGATACTATCCTCGTTAAGCCGGGTGGCGATGTGACGCTGAAGGTGGCTTCGGCCGTGGAATCGGATTGGACTTATCAGTGGAGGTTGAATGGCTCCCCGATCGCCGGTGCCACGACAGGCACCTACACAGCAAATGTTGCAGCGGCCAATCAAGAGGGAGTTTACGACGTGGTTGTCAGCAACGTCGTGGGCCCTCGCATTTCCAAATCTAAACGGGTCGAAATCAACGTCCGTCCGGCGCAGGTCGAGACGCCGCTGCCTCCATTAGTGCTGGTCGCAGGGCAGCGTTTGATTTGGTCCGGATTCAAGACGCTGGGAGATGACCTCAAGTACACGTGGACCCGCGTTCAACCCAAGGGTCTGCCCACTCGGGCGAGCGTCACACAGGGTGGCGTTCTCGAGATCAACTCCGTTACGGAAGACGATGCAGGGGAATATGAGTTGGAAGTCAAAAACTCTTTCAGCTCTGCAATTACACGGGCAAGACTCTCGGTGTTTGCCCCAGCTAGAATTTCGGAATTCCCAATTAGCGAAGTCTGGGTGAATCCGGGCAACGTGCCGGTGAGTTTTGAGGTTCGCGCACTTGGCAGCGACCTGCGGTACGGTTGGGCGAGAGATGGAATTTCCGTGGTGGGCGCCTCCGGTTCCGTGTTTACCATGGCCAACATTACCGACAAGGATTCCGGTTCGAGGCTTTCCGTCAGGGTTTACAACGTCTCGCCATTAACGGGTGCTGAATTAAGCGTTGTGAGTCGCGAATTCACGCTCAGGGTCCGCAAGCCGGTCTCAGATATTTCCGTGTCGACGTCGACCTCCGAGGTAACCCCGGGCAGCACAGTCATTCTTTCGGCAACCGCGCAGGGGACCGCACCACTGAGTTACCAGTGGTCCAAAGATGGCGTGCCAATTGAAGGTGGAACCGGTCAGAGCTACCGGTTCACGGCCAAAGCCGATTCGAGCGGGGCTTACTCGGTGCAGGTCTCGAATCAGGTGAATACTTTGCACAGCGATCCAGTCCCGGTGGTCGTCCGTGTCCCAGTTTCCATCGTTCAGCATCCTTCAGCGCGTTCCGCTAATCCCGGCACCCAAGTCAAACTCGCCGTTCGCGTCATGGGTTTACCGCCTTTCACTTACCAATGGCGAAAGAACGGAGTGAACATCTCCGGCGGGACCAGTCAAGAGTTCGTGCTGCCAAGTTTGAGACTCGAGGACGAGGGCGACTATGATGTGGTTGTCGATAACGATTTGAATCTCCCTGCCACGAGTAACGTAACTTCGGTGACGATCAACGACTCGATCATCCTC
>JBILLC010000130.1:0-6113 GCA_044376275.1 Chthoniobacteraceae bacterium
TAAATTTGACCTGCAGAAAGGCCATGTCTGCGCCGCGACCATTGAAAAGACAATGAGTTCAAAAAATGGGAAGGTAGAGGTTTGGGGGACGGGACAGGAGGCCAGAGACTTGCTGTATGTGGACGACCTTATGGAGGCCGTCGAGCTCTGCATTGAATCCCAAGGGTCCCAATTTGAAATCTTCAACGTTGGATCGGGAGTCGCCACAGAGATCCGCAGCTTGGTTGAAGCAATTATCGAGGAGTCGGGCAAACCGTTGGAAATCTGTTACAATGTGGATAAACCGTCGATCCCGACGAGATTGTGCGTGGACTACTCAAAAATCACCGCCCAACTCGGCTGGCTTCCGCGCCACACTCTGAGGGAGGGTCTCCGCAAAACCCTTCGCTGGTACAAACTCCAGAAGGCAAATGCTGCACAGCTCATTGCCAACCATTAAAAGCCCGCCATCAATGGACAAGAAAAGACCGGATTACATCACTTACTCAGATGCACCTCAAAGCGCCAGAGGCGGCACACCCTCAATCATGAGGGAGCTCAAAGATCTTGCGTTTTGGTTTCTTCAGAAATTCAAGAATGCACGGATTATCATTCAAGGCGAGCGTGCCACGTCCACTTCCTTTGCTGCGAGTGTTGAAGGAGTTGATCTCTTGAACCGGAAGGAAACAAGCGAACGCCTGAAAAAGGCGTTTCATTTGAAGACGATTATTGATGCGGAGTTTCTTGCGACCGTGCTGTCTTTGAAAGAGTCGCTAGATCTGAGAAATTTTTTTGAAACTGGCACCTATCACGGCGACACGAGCCTTCTGATGAGCCGGTACTTCAGGAACGTTTACACCTGTGACATTCAGGATCACCCCAAGGCGATCGAGTTCTTCATTGCACCAAACATCAATTTTGCATGCGTTGATTCGCGCGAGTTTCTGAAAAAGAATCTGCCTTTGGTGAAGCAGCATTCCTTATTCTTTCTGGATGCCCACTGGTACGAGGACTGGCCGATCAAGGAAGAACTTCGTCTGATTTTTGCTTCCTGTGAGACGCCCGTGGTGGTGATCGATGATTTCGACACGCGGATGGGGGTGGATACTGACTCTTATCAAGGACGGGTGCTAGATTTGGATCTGATTCGCGAGGACATACCCACCGACTATCGTTTCTTTTACAGCGGTCGTTCTTACCGCAATAGGGGGATGCTTTTCCTGTTGCCGCCCAATTCCACTATTGGCCAGCGCCTGGATGACGAGAAAAATTACGATCACGCCAAACACAGCCTCTGGCCCTGATCCAGCGCACTTGGAATAAAAACGATTCGGCCGGACCTCTCACAACCTGCCCCGCATCTGCTCAACGCGGGCTACAATCTCGATTGGCATCCGTACCAAATCCGGCCAGTCACGCTGATAACCCTCGCCCGGAAGTTTCTTGGTTGCGTCAAAACCCATGTGGGTCCCTAGATTCGCGACGCTTGGCGCATGATCAAGTGCGTCGCTTGGATTCCGCGTCAAAACACTATCGCGCCCGGGGTCCGTGTTCGCGCACATCCTGAAGAGCACATCGCTGGTATTTTGCACGTCGCAATCCGCGTCCACGACTATGATGTATTTTGTGAACATCATCTGCCCCATCCCCCAGAGACCGTGCATGATCTTGAATGCCTGCCATGGATACTGCTTACGGATGGAGACGAAAACCAGATTGTGAAATACCCCCTCGGCGGGAAGCGCGATGTCGACGATTTCCGGAAAGTTCATTTGGAACACAGGCAAAAAAATACGTGCGCTCGCGGTGCCCATGTAAAAATCCTCCATCGGCGGTATTCCAACGATGGTGCATGGATAAATCGCATCCCGGCGATGCGTGATTGCAGTGATGTGCAACACCGGATACCGATCGACGGGCGTGTAAAAGCCTGTGTGGTCGCCAAACGGTCCCTCCTCGCGCATCTCGCCGGGATGCACAAAACCCTCAATCACAAAATCGACGTCCGCCGGAACATCGAGAGGCACTGTTAAACACGGGGTAAGATCCACCGAACGTTTGCGAATGAATCCCGCGAACAAGATCTCATCCAAACCGTCAGGAAGCGGCGCCGTTGCGGCGAAGGCGTAAGCAGGATCGCCCCCGACCGTGATCGCGACGGGCATAGGCTCCCCCTTTTCGTAGTAGCGCTTCCCGTGACGCGCTCCCACTTTGTGAACCTGCCAATGCATCCCGGTGGTTCGCTCGTCATAGATTTGAATCCGATACATTCCAAGATTCCGCTCGCCTGAATCCGGATCCTTGGTGTGTACACACGGCAGTGTGATGAAACGGCCGCCGTCTTGGGGCCAGCATTTCAAAATGGGCATATCAAGCAGCGTCGGCAGCGAGAGGGGCGCAGGGGTCTTCACTCCCTGAGCGCCCCGATCAAAGGTGTGCACGACCTCCTGACACGGACCGCCGCTCACGTGATTTGGCTTTGCGTGGAGAAGGTCAAGCCCCTGCATGGCTAGCTTCCATGCGGAGCGCAAATTAGTGGGCGGCTTCGCTTTTAAAATCAGCTGCATTTGCTCCATGAGCTCGTCCACGCTGCGCAGTCCCAACGCCATCGCCATCCGCTTTCGCGACCCCATCGTATTCACGGCCAGAGGGAAGCGGGACACCACTCCGTCCACCGTGGGTTGCTCGAACAAAAGCGCCTTCCCCCCCCCGGGGGACTTCATCTCGCGATCCGCCC
This sequence comes from Chthoniobacteraceae bacterium, assembly GCA_044376275.1. Lineage (GTDB taxonomy): Bacteria > Verrucomicrobiota > Verrucomicrobiia > Chthoniobacterales > Chthoniobacteraceae > Chth-196. The sequence continues at coordinate 2,717 of JBILLC010000130.1, forward strand.
ACGCCGTGATTTCCAACTCGGTTGCAACTGGAAACGGAATACGCACCAACTCTCCCTCCCGCTCAAGAGCTGCAAGAAATTCCTTCGAAGATCGATAAGCCATCCCAGCAGTCTAACAGCGGGAAGCGTTGAGGAAAGCGGGATACTCATGCACGCCAGGCGGACGAAACCCGGGCTTCAGCGTGCCAGACAAAGCTTGAAGTTTATATTCCTCTGATATCGTGCCGACTCTGCTCCAAACCTTATGGAAGTCATCATCGAATCCACGCAGGAGGCAGCCAGCATGTTGGCTGCCAGAATGATAGCTGGCCTTGTGCGCAGCAACCCGCGCGCCGTGCTAGGGCTGGCAACCGGAAGCACACCGCTTGGACTCTACCGCGAACTGGCGAGAATGCACCGGGACGAGGGTTTAGACTTCAGCAACGTGACCACCTTTAACTTGGACGAGTACGTTGGACTGGGTCCTTCACATCCAGCCTCGTATCATCATTTCATGCGGGAAAACCTTTTCCAGCACACCAATCTCTCCCCTCAAAACACCCATATTCCCGACGGCCTCTCCGGCGACATTCCAGCAACCTGCGTTGCCTACGAGACCTTGATTCGCCAAGCCGGGGGGATCGACCTGCAAATCCTCGGGATCGGCAGTGACGGACACATCGGATTCAACGAACCATCGTCGTCACTCGCTTCACGCACACGCATCAAAACACTCACGCCCCGCACTCGATCCGACAACGCGCCCTTCTTTGGCCCCGGTGAAGAAGTTCCGCATCATGTCATCACGATGGGGATCGGTACGATCCTTGAAACACGACAGGTATTGTTACTTGGGTTCGGTGCAAAAAAAGCTGATGCGCTTGCGGCCGCCATCGAGGGCCCCATCTCGCCTCTGGTCCCTGCATCGGCGCTGCACCTCCATCCAAAAGCCCATGCCATTTTAGACGAGGCGGCGGCCTCAAAACTTCAGCGAACCGAGTACTACCGCCACGTATTTGCGAATAAACCGCTTTGGCAACGGCTCTAGCGCCTTGATCATCCTACCCCTCCCCCCCATTCCGTGACCTGAGGCAAGCCTCCCTCCCCCCATGGAACTCGACCTGCAAGTCACCCCGGAGCGCACCATTTTAGATCTGCGCTCCCTCGGTGTTCCCCATCTGAGGGTCCTTGGGCGCTACCGCTACCTGCGCGCGCACCCGCCCCTCGCAGACCACTCGCATCCGGGGATGATGGAAATTTCATATCTCGCCCGAGGCACGCAAAACTACTGGATGGGCAAGAAGTGCTTTCGCATGTCCGGCGGGGATCTGTTCGTCACCTTGCCCGACGAACCCCACAGCACGGGCCCTGATCCGGAGCACTGCGGACTTATGTATTGGATGATTCTGGAATTACCCGACCACCCGCTCAATTTCATGGGTTTGCCGCGTGGCCAGGCCGAGGCGTACTGGGAGGGACTTCGCTCCTTCCCTCACCGCCACTGCTCGGCCGGCTCTGGACTACAACCCATTCTTGATAGGGTGTTTCGCACTGCGGTCTCGCCAAAGACGCCTCTGCAGCGGGCTCGCATGCATCTCTGCATCCTGGAGTATCTGCTGGAAGTCATCGCTTTAGCCCAACGCGACCCTGTGCGCGCCCTGAGCCCGTCAATGGCCGCGGTCGTCGACCACATCGAGCAACACCTTGAAGAACCCCTACCCGTTGAGCGTCTTGCACGAGAGTCCGGCCTCTCCGTTTCCCGTTTCAAATCCCGTTTCCGCGCCGAGTCTGGCTTTCCCCCCGCCGAATTTGTGCTCAGACGCCGAATTGAACGGGCCAGCCGGCTTCTATCCTCAAACTGCGGCACGGTGTTGGAGGTCGCGCTTCAATCCGGTTTCGCCAGTTCCCAATACTTTGCAAGTGCTTTTCGCCGAGTCACTGGAATGACGCCAACGGCTTTCAGAGAAAAAGTCCAGCGGCCGAAATAACCTGCGGGGGCGCAGGAAATTTGTTCGATTTTGTATTGCAGTATCATAACGCACGACATCGGCCTCCGTTTGCTCTAGATAAAAGATCGAAATCAACCCATCCCCTCCTCTGAATCCCGTATGAAATCCTCCCAATCAGACATTTCCCGCCGCAGCTTCATCCAAACCTCCTCAGCTGTCGCGGGCAGCCTTGCGATGCCCGTCATCCTCAAGGCCCAACACAAGGCCGAGCGCATTAAAATCGGGCTTATCGGATGCGGCGGACGCGGCACCGGGGCGGCGAACAACGCCTTGAAGGCAGATCCGGGCGTCCAGCTCGTGGCCATGGCAGACCTCTTTCCCGAACGCCTCGAATCCAGCTACAACAACATCAACAACGCCTACGCCTCAACCCCGGGCAGAGTCGAGGTTCCGAGGGAGCGCCAATTCTTCGGGCTCGACAGCTACAAACAAATCCTCGCCACCGATATCGATGTTGTGCTGCTTGCGGCACCTCCCGGATTCCGTCCCCTCCATTTCGCAGCCGCAGTTGAGGCGGGAAAACACATCTTCTGTGAAAAACCAATGGGAACCGATGCGGTCAACTGCCGGAATCTTTTGGAGAGCGCTCGCAGGGCCAAGGAGAAGAAACTCAGCGTCGTGGCGGGATTCTGCTGGCGCTACAATGCGAGCCGCCGCGCGATGTTCGAGAAAGTCCATTCTGGTGCGATCGGAAATGTGCGTGGACTCCACCACACCTATCTCACCGGCCCCGTCAAACCCATGCCTGCGCCTGAAACGCGACCGGACGGAACGAGTGACGCCGAGTGGCAGCTGAAGAACTGGATGAATTTTGTCTGGCTCTCCGGCGACGGGTTGGTGGAGCAGGCCTGCCATAGCGTTGACAAGATGCTTTGGGCGATGAAAGACCAGCCGCCACTCCGGTGCACGGCGACAGGCGGCCGCCAGAACCCGAATGTTGGTGGAAATATTTACGATCACATCAACGTGAATTACGAATGGGCCAACGGCGTTCGAGGCGTGATGGCGCAGCGCCAGATGGGCGGCTGCTTCAACGATAACAACGACTACATCACGGGTGATAAGGGCATCGCCACCACCAAGGGGGGGCCCCTGGTTACCGGTGAGAACGCCTGGAAGCACGAGGGCACCATTGTCGACATGTATGTGCAAGAGCACATGGAGCTTTACAAATCCGTGCGTGAGGGTGCCGGGCACAACGACGGCGAATGGATGTGCCAGAGCACTCTGGTCGCCCTCATGGGTCGCATGGCCGCTTACTCGGGCCAGGAGGTGACTTGGGAGCATATGCTTAAGTCCCAGGAGAACATCTTCCCGGAACACCTCAGCCTGGGGATGGAGCTGCCAGTGGCGCCGATCGCGTCCCCTGGAAAGTACCGGTTGGTGTAAGGCAAGCCTGAGCCATCCGC
>JBILLC010000166.1:0-5429 GCA_044376275.1 Chthoniobacteraceae bacterium
GGTCTGCGCCCGTCGCACCCCGAGCTTTTAGACTGGCTCGCCCGGGAGTTTGTTCGAAGCGGGTGGTCGATGAAATCGCTGCACAAGCAGATTGTGTTGTCTGCGACGTACCGCCAGTCCTCTGCGCACAATGGGCTGGCAGCGGCAAAGGACGCGGAATCGCGACTGCTCTGGAGATTTCCTCCGAGGCGTCTGGAGGCGGAAAACCTGAGGGACAGCATTCTCGCGGTGAGCGGCCAGCTGAACGTTGCGATGTATGGCAGGGGATTTGACTTGTTCAACCAGCGCGGTGGGTTGAGCGGGTTTCATCCAGTTGAAAAATTTACGGGGGATGGACTGCGCCGCATGATCTACGCACACAAGGTTCGGCGTGAACCGGAGGCGGTTTTTGGAGCTTTTGATTGTCCCGACGCGGGATTGAGTAACGCGCGCCGCAGTGAATCCACCACGCCCATCCAAGCGCTGAATTTATTCAACAGCCAGTTTATACTGGATCAAAGCGCGGCGTTTGCGGCGCGCGTGAGACGCGAAGCCGGAGATGATGAGGCAAGCCAGATTCGGCGGGCCTACTTGCTGGCTTTCGGGCGAAGCCCCGACGCTGTCGAAATCGCAGACGCCTCTATGGTCGTTTCAACAAACGGGACCGTCGCGCTGTGCCGGGCAATTTTTAACAGCAACGAATTCGTGTTCCTTCCCTGACGCTCGAAATTTTATGAACTGCATTAATCCAGAAAACCTCTCCATTCCCGGGCGTGTACTGCTGGACCGTCGCCAGTTTCTTTCGAATTCCGCGACAGCCCTAGGTTCGATCGCTCTCACCAACCTCCTGGGACAGGACGGCTTGCTCGCGCAAAGTGCGGGGCCAGTGATTGATCCTGCGCGCCCGTATGCCCCAAGGACTCCGCATTTCCCTGGAAAAGCCAAAAACGTGATCGTGATTTTCTGCGCCGGGGCCGTCAGTCAGTTGGAGACTTGGGACTACAAGCCGGAGTTGATCACATGGGACGATAAACCGCTTCCCGACGGGCCTGCCGTCACGTTTCAGGGGCCCGCCGGAAATCTCGCACGTCCGCAATACGAGTTCCGGCAGCGTGGAAAGTCAGGCAAATGGGTGTCGGACTTAATCCCGCATTTGGCAGAGCTCACCGACGAGATCGCCTTCATTCATTCGCTGACCAGTAAGAGCAACACGCACGGCCCTGCTGAAAACTTCCTTTCGACCGGCTTTAATCTCGACGGGTTTCCCAGCCTCGGCGCTTGGGCAACCTACGCGCTGGGAAGCGAGAATCAAAACCTACCGGCCTACGTGGCGATTCCCGATCCGCGCGGCGTTCCGCAGAACGGGGCCAACAACTGGGGGCCTGGGTTCCTGCCGGCGGCCTTCCAAGGCACAACGATGAGTTCGCTCAACCCCATAAGGCACCTTTCCGCCGCGAGTGTTTCGCGGGACTCCGACGCCGCCGCCAAGGGGTTGCTGCAGCGAATGAATGCGCGGCACCTCGAAAAAAATCCCGAGAACGGAAAGCTGGCGGCGCGGATCGCGAGCTATGAGCTGGCGGCACGAATGCAGCTGAGCGTGCCTGAAATAAGTGATCTGCGCACCGAGCCGGCGCACGTTTTGAAGGCGTACGGCGTGGATGATTCAAGCAGTGGTGACAAGGCCGCGTTCGCCAGAAATTGCATTCTGGCGCGCCGGCTGATCGAAAAGGGTGTCCGGTTTGTGCAACTGTTCAACGGCGCGTACGCCAGTGGAGGCAAATTGAACTGGGACGGTCACAACGCGTTGAAGGAGCAATACGACATCCACGCCAACGTACTCGACCAGCCCGCAGCCGCGTTGATCCGGGACCTCAAGGAGCGCGGTCTGCTTCAGGATACGTTGGTGGTATGGTGCACGGAATTCGGCCGGATGCCGTTTTTCCAAAAGGGAGCCAAAGGACGCGACCATAATCCGGACGGTTTCACGTGCTGGCTGACAGGCGCGGGAGTGCAGGGGGGCGTGTCCCATGGTGAAACCGATCAGTTCGGCCGCAAGGCGGTGAAACACGTACACCCTTTATACGACTTTAACGCGACGATCCTGCATCTTCTGGGGCTCAACCATGAAGGCCTCACCTTCGAGCACAACGGGGTGCAGCGCAGATTGACCAGCGTGGAGGGAAATGTCATTCACGAGGTCCTGTTGTAATCCTGGGAGCGCGCAACCGAAGGGCCGTCGCACGGAGACTGAAGCGGAGCTCGTATGATCGAGCCGACGGATGGATTCGGGACTGGGATTCAAATGTTCCTGCACGGCCATCCCCGGCGGTCGAGATGCCCGGGAAGCGCCTCGCCGCCATTGTGGAGAAAGCGTGTGAGGCGCGTATCTGCGTCGCACGCATCATAAGAAAAACGAACGCACCGACCGCCTGTTAATCCTTCCACTCAACTAAAAACCCGACGACGAATTTGTTTTCAGCACTCAACGCACACGTATTTGGTGATGCGTTTAATTTAGCTGAGTTGGCAAAGGCCAAAACGGTCGCCTTTTTTCCCATGTTATCTTCCTGTGCCGGCTCTCCACCGCTCCACATCTTTTTGATGTATTCCGTTCCTGCTGGCGTAAGCCAACGACCGGTCTTCGGATCGATCGTATTTCCGAGCCAACAAGCATCCCCCTCGGTTTCAAGCAGTCGTCCTTGCATGAGGAAAGTACGGATATCCCTGTGTTGATCCAGGTTCCCCATGGTCGCGAGGCGCCCACCCATCCCGCGAGCCAGTTTTTCCGCTTCGTGCCATGTAAATTTGCCACGTACAAAATACAACCACCTCCCTTTGAAACTGCGTGCGCCGGGAAAACGTTGTTCCATGTATGGAAACTTACTCGGGAAAAGCCGTCCGTCGGGGGTCCCGGCGCGCAGCTGTTTTTCCAAGTCATGCATCTTCCAAAAATCGCGGGGATTTTGTTTAGTTGAATCTGCATGCTTGGTGGCAAATTCACCACTTCCATAAGTAATCAGCTTTAAATTACTTAACCCCCTTAACGCCTCAACATCAGCGCTCAACACTGGAAGTAAAACCTCGCGCAAAGATTTAATCGAAGCGAGCGGCGCAACAGACGCCACCCGATTACACCCAGAAAGTGAAAGCACGTTCAGGTTCAGGCGTGCGAGAGGTGATACATCAGAAATGTCTGTCCGATCGAGATCCAGTTGGGTGAGTTTGGAAAGACCCACAATGCCGCTTAAATCCACCACTCGCGATTCCTGCGCACTTATTTTTTCCAATGGCATTTCCCCAAGGTCCGTGAAATTTGAAATCGCCGTGCCGTCAAGAATGAGCTCCTTCAGATTCAATCCACTCAAACCAGAAATATCCTCCAGTGACTGATTTTCAGACGCGTCCAATTTTTCGAGAGATTTGAGATCCTTTAAAAAATTCAAATCTTGAAGTATTGGAGCCTCGAGATTTTGGATGGAGAGCTTGGAAATCGGCAGATTTTTTAATCGCTCGAGTGACTCGCAGACACACTTGTCAATTTCAAGGCTCTCGAGTGAGCCGCTATCAAGCATATCAAGTGCTCCGAGCATGCTTCCTGCCGCAAATCTAACCGATCTCAGCGGCATTCCCTTCAGCGTTTCCAGGCCTTTGATCTGATTCCCGCGTTCACGCCTTCCCTTTTTTCCAACGTCGCCGTCAAATTTGTCGCGATACCCATGTTGAAATTGTTCGAGCGCCATTCCTTGGAGCGGCGACAAGTCGGTGATGCTTGCGGGCAACCGAAGCACACGCAAGTTGAGTCCACGAATGAATTCCGTGTTGAAACCGGTCTTTCCGTGTTCGCCAATGACCAACGTTTTGAGCGCGAGCGTATGTAATACGGAAAAGTCCGTGATCGTCTTTGCGTGGTTAATTTCAAGATGATGAATTGGATATCCTTGGAGAAAATTTAACCTGCTCAATCCGGCGTCGTTTAGAGACAATCGAAGCGTGCCGTCGGTATCCAGAGCAGGCAGGTTGGTCTTCACTCCCGCATTCTTGATTGCCGCACCGAGCGCATCCAGCACCTCCTTTCCGGCACCCTGCGAGGCTTTGCTCAAAACCAGGGACTCGACAATACGGTTTTGCTCAAGCAGCGCCCGTGCAAGCTTGCGCACGGCGCTGTTTGAAAGCGCCCCATTCTCTTTGGGCTCCGCGAGAACCGCCTGACAGACCGTCAAATTCAACTTTGCCTCTTCGTTTGTTGGATTTGCGTTCAAGACTGATCGATATAACCCCTCCGCCTCATCCAATCGGCGCAGGGTTTGCAGAACTCCGCCTTTGAGCAATTGATACCGCACGTTCAACGGGTCGAGTTCGATCGCGTAATCTATCTTTTGCAACGCCTCCTCCAGCGCCTTGGGGTTTTTTGCAGCATCCTCTATGAGTGACTGCGAGTGCTCCGCGAATATCGGAGCTGCTTCCTGCAGCCTTGCAAGCGACTGATTCGCACGTCTCTCACTGGCGGTTATTTTCAAAACAAATCCCGCGCTGAGAACCATGATCACAAGTGCGGCGACTGTCGCGACCTTGTTTCGCTGCATGGCGAGGAGTAGCTTCCTGAAGGCACCCGCGTCCTCTGCGCGCGTGGCAAAGCCGTTTTGATACGCCTCGAGATCGGCAACAAGCTCCTCAACTCGAGCGTATCGGCGCTCACGATCTGTTGCCATGGCTTTCATCGTCACAGCTTGCAACGCCTCGGGCACGCCGGCCCCAAGCGCAGTTGGTGACTTATCCAACTCAACTTCTCTGGCCCCCCGCTTGGTTGCCATCGCGTTAATGGTCCCACTCCTGACTTTTCCGAGCACTTCGTCCAACGACGTTCCTTCGATTGGCGGCCGTAACGTCAATGTCGCATAGAGAATCCCGCCAAGGCTGTAAATGTCTGAACGCAGATCAAGTTCTGCAACCATTCCCTGTGCTTGCTCCGGGGACATGTATTGAGGTGTTCCCATCACCTCACCCTCCATAGTCACACCGTAGTCACCCGTGTCGTTGAAGCTGCCTGCGTCAGAATGGTTGTGTTCCTCCTGCTCGCCAAGAATCTTCGCCAATCCCCAATCCATCACCAGCACTTCGCCGTACTCTCCCACCATGATGTTCTCAGGCTTCAAATCGCGATGTAAGATCCGCTTGCTGTGCGCGAACATCATCGCATCACAAACTTTGCGAAAAATGGTGAGCAATGTCGCGCGAGGATACTCACGAATTGCTGCGGCTTCACCATCGCGAATATCATTCAAGACAGCTTGCAGTGTGCGGCCCTTGATGAGCTTCATGCTGTAAAACGGCCTGCTCTGCGCGTCCACGCCGATGTTATAAATCGGAACGATGTTTGGATGCGCGAGCTGGGCAAGCACTTTGGCCTCTTTTGAAAAACGCGGATCCTCACCGTCTTCGCTTACGCTGCT
>JBILLC010000131.1:0-6102 GCA_044376275.1 Chthoniobacteraceae bacterium
GAGGGGATCCACCGCGACGGCATGGTCCGCGCTGACATTCGAGACGTCCAAGTTGGCGATCCCGTTGCTTAGGATTTGCACCCGGTCATCTGCAAGACCCCGGATGACCGGACGACTGGACACCGGGCCAAAGTAGCTGGAGCTAATCCCCGCCTGCTGCCCGAGGGTATCCCCGATGGTTGGCTGCAAACGAAGCCTCAACTCTTTTCCGTCCAAAATGTTCACCGGCTGCGCCTGCTCGAACAGGGTCCTGCCCATCGGACTGGCGGTGACCACCACCGTGTCGAGGCGGACTGCCGCGCTCGAGGAGGTCTGATGATCCTCCTGGTGCTGCGCAAATATTTGAGCAAACGGATTTACCGTGAAGAACGAGAAAGCAAACAGGCGGAAGGCTGCGGTTTTCATTCGGGAGCATTTACCAAGCCCCGGTCTTTATTGCAACAGTTTTGCAATACAGTGCTCGCTAATACCATCCTCTCAAGCCAGCAGGGATTGCAGTACGCGGCCGTGAACATCAGTCAGGCGCCTCTGAATTCCATTGTGATAAAAGCTAAGTTTTTCATGGTCTAATCCGAGCAGATGCAATGCAGTCGCATGAAGCTCGTAGGAATGCACCGGATTTTTCTCCGCCTTGAACCCGAACGCATCCGTGCTGCCGTACGAAACACCCCCGCGAACGCCGCCCCCGGCCATCCACGCGGTAAACGCCCCGGGGTTGTGGTCGCGCCCCTTGCCACCCTGTGATGCCGGCTGCCGCCCGAACTCGGTTGTACAGATCACCAGCGTACTCTCCAGCAACCCGCGTGCGTCCAAATCGGCCAGCAGCGCACTGGCGCCGCCATCGAGTACGGCGCCCCAATAACCATGGTCCCGCACCAGATCCTCGTGACTGTCCCAGTTTGGACGGATCTTTTTGGCCGTGGTGTTTTCAGCGCCGCAATAAATCTGAACGAAGCGAACGCCCCGCTCGACAAGCCGGCGTGCGAGCAGGCATTGCCTTCCAAACGGGCCGACATCGGGATTCTCGAGTTGATAGCAGTTTCTGGTGTGCGCTGATTCGCGGCTCAAGTCAGCGACCTCTGGCGCACTCAGTTGCAGGCGCGCGGCAAGTTCGTATGCGGCGATTCGCGCCTCAAGCTCGGTGTTTGCGGAACGCGGCGCCGCGTGGGTCCGGTTGAGCGACTGCAAAAACGCGCGGCCCGCCGCCTCGCGTTCGGCGGTTGGAGCATCGGCGTGCTCTGCTGGAAAGAGATCCGCGATCGGCGGCCTCGACGCGTCTGTCTCGAGAATCGTACCCTGATGAACGGCCGGAAGAAATCCCGCGCCCCAGTTAATGACGCCTCCCGGTGGGAGTCCGCGAGTATCGGGCAGCACAACAAATGCAGGGAGATTCGCATTTTCGCTGCCGAGCCCGTAGGTCACCCACGCGCCCATACTCGGGAAGCCTGGCAGAATGAAGCCGCTGTTTGCCATGAACATTGCGGGACCGTGCAGCGCACTCTTGCTCTGCATCGAATGGATGAAAGCCATCTTGTCAACATGCCTCGAGAGGTTCGGAAAAAGATCGCTCATCCATTTTCCACACTGCCCGTGCTGGCGAAAAGGCCAGTAACTGCCCTGGAAGTTTCCGGGCTTGGAGGCGAAAAATTGCACCTTGCCATCCGTGTCAAAGGGCGTGCCCTGACGCCTCGCAAGTTCCGGTTTGTAATCCCAGGTGTCGACATGACTCAATCCACCGGGACAGAAAATCTGAATCACCGCGCGCGCCTTCGCCGCATGATGATTCTGGCCCTGACGCAGCACGGCGCCCTCTGATCGGGCTTCTCTCTGCAAAAGCGCGGACAAAGCGGCGGCTCCGAACCCCCCTCCAAGTCGGGAGAGAAATGCGCGACGCGAGCCGTCACCCGTCATTTGCTCCCTGCGAATGAACATGCCTTGCCCGTCATTAATCGACATAGGAAAACTCATTTGTATTGAAAAGCACTCTGCACAACTCACGCATCCCGTGCGCTCGAACAAGAGCGAGGGCCGCTGCTGACTCCGATTCGGTCGCCACCCTTGCCAGACAAAAGCGGAAGGCACGCTGCACGGCTTCGGCATCTGACGCAGCTCCCTGCCTGACTCTGTCTGCCAGGTGGGCCGCTTGCTCAAGCATGAATGGATTATTACTGAGCGTGAGCGCCTGCAACGCGGTGGTGGTTTGGGCGCGGACCGGCGTGAGGTTCGCAGGATCTGGGCAATCCAAAGTCGTCATGAATCGGTGCGGGGTGGTCCGAACCACAAAGCGATAAATGCTCCGGCGCCACAGCTCGGGAGCGCTCGGCGTTGTGTATTCATAAATCGGCGCATACGCCTCGGTGTATTTGAAGTCACGATAGCCCGGACCACCCATCGCGAGATTTAGTTTTCCACTCGCAAACAACACCGCGTCATGCAACGACTCGGCGTCAAGACGCCGTGGATTCTGTCGCCAGATCAGCCGGTTCTGCGCATCAAGGGCTGCGCCCCGTTCGTGCGAAGCAGACGCCTGCTTGTAAGCGCGGCTGTTGAGGATCAAGCGATGCACGGCTTTCAATGACCATCCCTCTCCACTCAGTCGCGCAGCCAGCCAGTCAAGGAGCTCCGGATGCGACGGATTATCGCCTCCCAAGCCAAAATCGCTCGGTGTACGCACCAACCCTTGGCCGAAATGATAATGCCAAAGGCGATTTACAATCACCCGCGCAGTGAGCGGATTTCGATCGCTCGTAATCCACTCAGCGAGCCGTCGCCGCCGCTCGCCCTCATCCGTCTGATCCGAACCGAACTCCGTGTCAGCCTTTCCGCACCACGCAATCGTACCAGGCATCACCGGTTGGCGCGGATCCTCCGCGTTGCCCCTGTGGTAGACACGCGTCGTTGGAGGGACCGCTTCAGCCGTGACCGCATACACGCGCTCTGGCGCAGGGAGCCGGTCACGCTCCATTTGCAGCGCACTTATCCTGCCCCGAAGCTCGCTTAACCGGCGTGCCTCGATCTCAGTCAAAGAACCTTTCGCATCCGCAGGGTGCAACCGTGCGTCACCGAGAAAAAGCAGGTCGCTACCAATTCCATCTCCACCATCGGTTGCAATGAAAGTGAGCGTCTTCGCCTTTTGAGGAATCAAAATCGCCACTTCAGCAAAGTCCGATTTCTTGAGCTTGAGCTTTTGAAATACGAGCTCCGTGCCTGCGTAGATGGAGAAATCTGCCAGCGTGTTCGCCGCCCCCGGGTTTGCGCCAAAACCCACGACAAGCCTCAGCTCAAAGGTCCGCCCGCCGCTTGTTTCGCGAATCCGCTCCAAGTCAAAGGTGACGCCTGCGTTTGCATGCAGTCCAAGAATGGAGTGTGGGGCGGCGGCGTAATTAATCTCATTGATCTTTGTGGAAACCTGTCCGTTGAGCGGCCCATTCCGTACCGCATCCCACGCGTTGCCGCTGGTCGCGGGAACCCCTTGCACCTCCTGCTTGAACGTAACCGGCAATGGCTTGGATCCATCCGGCACAAAGACTGCCTGGACAAGCCCGAGGACATTTTGCGAATCGGCGGGTGCTGCGGGCTTTTGAAGTCGGTTGGTCAAAATGTCCGGATGAAAGCCTGTTTTATCGGTCACAAAGTTTCCGGTGCGCGGATGAATGCCGCGTCCGCGCACGCCGGTTCCCCGGCCGTCACCGCCTCCAATCATATCAGCAAGATCCAATGGCTCCCCGGAAAGCGCCGCAGCCTCGGCACGCACAGACTTGAGCTCGGCTTCGATCTGTTTTCTCAAACTCCCAATGCGCATTGCCTCCGCGGGATCAGCGTCACGTTCACCGCGCTTCACTCCGGCAAACACCGCGCACAAACGATAGTATTCCTCCTGTGAGATGGGATCGAGTTTATGATCGTGGCACCTGGCACAATTGATGGTGATGGCGGTGGTCGCCGTCATTACCTGAGTGACCATGTCGTCCAAATCCCCGGCACGCGCCGCGCGTCGCAGTTGCTCGCTCTTGGTTTCCACATGGCCCACAAAATCCCAGGGTCCCGCCGCAAGAAAACCTGTCGCAATGTGTGCCTCTGGGTTCTTAGGTTCGATGATGTCACCGGCGATCTGTTGCCTTAAAAAAACATCGTACGGCTTGTCCTCGTTAAGAGCTTTGATCACATAATCACGGTAACGCCACGCGTTGGGGCGCAGCTGGTCGCGTTCGAACCCGTGCGTATCGGCGTAATGGGCAATATCCAGCCAATGCCGCGCCCAGCGCTCTCCATAACGCGGGCTCGACAGGAATTCGTCCACCAACGCCGGATAGGCGTCGGCACGCGAATCAGTCACGAACGCCTCAACTCGGGCGGCTTCAGGCGGCAGCCCGAGCAAATCAAAAGACAATCTGCGGATAAGCGTGCGTCGGTCGGCTTCCGGCGACCAATCCAAGCCTGAACCGTTCAGCGCGCTGCCGATGAAAGTGTCAATCGCCGTCCCCTGTGGCCAGTCCCGTTTGATCGGTTGCACGGGCCAGTGACTGGCACGCTTGTCAACGCTTGAGTCTGCGTCAACGGCGCCCGCCGGCCAAGCAGCGCCGGAATCGATCCACGATTGCAGCACGCTGATCTCTTGCGGAGAAAGCGCGCGTCCTTTTGGAGGCATGCGCTCATCCTCACTTTGGGAGCTGATCCGTTCGATGACACGGCTGCGGGCGGCTCCACCGACTTCAATGGCTGGCCCGCTTTCCCCGCCCGCCATCATCGCCTTGAGCGAATCCAAACGCAGCCCGCCCTTTTGCTTTTGCGAACCATGACATTCCCAGCAGTGTTCCCTCAAAAGCGGACGCACCTCGGATTCAAAGTCCACCGCACTGAATGCAGGCAACGCCGTCAGGATGAATCCGGTGGTTGCCAGTGCGGAGAATACTCTAATTAGTCGGTTGCCGCTCATCGCAGAGTGGTTGCTAGTCGCTTCCGATGTCATCGCCAGCATGCCGCAGGTGCTCGCGCATCGCCTGAGAGGCGGCCTCTCCGTCTCCGGATTCAACCGCAGTCAGAATGCGGGCGTGGTGTGTGTGCGCTTTCTTCATGCCAACACTGCCGATGGTCGCCCTGCGGCTTGCTCTTCCAAGCTCCGCGATAGATTCGAGCATCAGCTTGAAGACCTCGTTTCCCGCGGCATCGGCCAGGGAGCGGTGAAACGCGATATCTGCCTCCACCGCCGCTCCTGTGTTTGGCGAATCCAAAAGCGCATGCTGAAAATGATTCAGTGCCGCCAGATGAATTTTTTGTCTGCGCACAGCGGCTTGCTTTGCGATTTCCGGCTCAACAAAAAGCCTGGCTTCATTGAGCTGCCTGAGCCGCTCCTTGAGCCTCGGCATCGCGAGCGAAAGAGAGCCGCAAACAGGCTTGTGCAGTTGATTCACGATCCAGATGCCGCTGCCATGGCGGATCTCAAGTAGACCCTGTGATTCAAGCCGCTTGGTTGCCTCACGCATCACGGTCCGACTCACGCCCAACTGTTCAGCGAGAAGACGCTCCGGCGGCAGACGTCCTGCATTCATTTGCGCCGCGTTTTCCAGCATTCCAGCCAGGCGCATGCAAACCTTGGAAACGAGGGTGGAATTTCTTTTCTGGCTTAACGAATACACCAAAAAAGGTCATACCAATTTTCCACCCAGCGTAAAGCTTGTTTTGCGCACATGCACAACAGACTTCCGCAAGCAGTCGACTGGGCTGCCGATTATCCCAGTCGTAACCGATCGCGCCCTCGGGGAGCTCATCCAATCGGCTCGGATCCCCGGCTTCCCCAGTCGCCCAGCAGATTCCCTACCCGGGGATTAAAGAGGTCGTCCTCTTTGCCTTTCTTTGGGGTTTTATCGCCTAGCATTATAACACTGCGCGCCAAGCCCGAAGCAGCGCGAGTCGCAAGGTTTCCGCTTTAGGATTCTCCCACATGAGGCACACGACGAAGGAACGACAAAAAAGGCCATCGAAGGAGCCGTTCGCTTGCTTAGTTTCTGCCCCCCTTTCGCGTTCTTCGCGTCTTCGAGTGACTCACATTCTGCACAGATCCGCGGAAAGGTATTCTTCGGTGTTCCCCGAAATGACGTCACA
>JBILLC010000132.1:0-6094 GCA_044376275.1 Chthoniobacteraceae bacterium
CTCCTCCAACACCTGAGCCCCGCCTCGGGAGAAGGCCGCGAGCACCTGGATGAGCAGCGGAAGCAGGTTCGGGCTTTCGGTGACGGTGCGCGGCCGGCGGGCAAGCCGACGGGCCGCATACCGCAGGGTGTGCCAGCCGCGGTGGATCAGGGGAACTCGCATCCAGGCACGTTTGGCTTGCGTGCGGACCTCTTTAAGAAGGCTCTCTACTAGACGTGACATGCGTTTGGCGGCGAGAAAAGGAAGGGGGGCTGGCTGCGGGGTGAGGAGGGCTGGAGCGCGGTGGCAGGCAGGCTGCATCGTTGGCGCGGCCCCCGGCGCCCGCTGCGCCCCTGGGGTGGAGTGAAATGTTCCGTGACGGTAGTCTAGAGGCGGGGCATTGTCGACGGGCAGCTTGATGACAAAAGGCGCCCTCGCTGACCTCCGGCGGGGCTGAGGGGAAAGTGGATTCAGTGTGTAAATAACTCTTGGGGTGTTGCCGATCAGTGCAAAGATGCTACATTGCAAGCGGCGGGGCTTTTGTCACCGTTTCGCCATATTACCTCCAAAAGCATTATTATGCCTGAGCCCGAAAACCGCAGCACCCCTCCCCGCCAGCGCCCGAACCAGAACGGCGACCCCCAATTTAACTGGCGTGCGCTTCTGCTCCTGGCTCTGTCCGGTGCACTTCTTGCCGGCTTTCTTGTCTATCGTGCTCCAGGAGGCAATGTGAGGGAAATTCCATTCTCACAATTCAAGGCGGCCGTGGAAAAGCGCTGGGTGGATGCCTCCCGGCCTCTGGAGTTGGTGAGCGAGCCAGGAAATCTGAATGATTATCTCCGCGGATGGTCCAGATTGAATGAGGCGGGGCCAGTTGAACACTTCTCCGCCCAAGTGAATCTCCAATTCAACACGGATCTGAGGGAGTTTCTGGAGGCGAACGGTTTGGAGGCGAACCCCCGGACCGAGACCAACCTGATGGCGTCCACACTTCTGGGCTTTCTTCCAATCGGGATGTTTTTGTTGGTCTTGTACTTCCTTTTCCGCCAGCAAATCCGAAGCGCGGGTCGTGGGGCGCTGAATTTCGGGAAATCCAAGGCTCGAATGATGAGCCGTGAGAAGAACCGCGTTACATTTAAGGACGTCGCGGGCGTTGAGGAGGCCAAGGAGGAGGTGCAGGAGATCGTGGAGTTTCTAAAGGACCCGAAGCGGTTCCAGAAATTGGGCGGGCACATTCCGAAGGGCGTCCTGATGGTGGGTTCTCCAGGAACCGGCAAAACGCTTCTGGCCCGAGCGATCGCGGGCGAGGCGGATGTTCCGTTCTTTTCGATTTCAGGTTCGGATTTCGTGGAAATGTTTGTTGGAGTTGGCGCGAGCCGTGTGCGCGATATGTTCGAGCAGGGGAAAAAGAACGCGCCGTGCCTGATTTTTATTGATGAAATCGACGCCGTCGGTCGGCACCGCGGACACGGCCTCGGTGGGGGGCATGATGAGCGTGAACAAACTCTGAATGCGCTTCTTGTGGAGATGGACGGTTTTGACACCCAAGAGGGAGTGATCATCATCGCGGCAACGAACCGCCCAGATGTGCTGGATCCGGCCCTTTTGCGTCCGGGAAGATTCGACCGCCAGATCACAGTGGCGCTGCCAGATGTGAAGGGGCGTGAGGAGATCCTCAAGGTGCATGCCAAGAAGGTGAAGATTGCGGAGGGAGTGGATCTTGGAGTGATTGCGCGCGGCACCCCCGGTTATTCCGGTGCCGAGCTTGCGAACGTGATGAATGAAGCCGCGTTGATGGCGGCGCGCCGAGGACTGAAAGCGATTACCAAACAGGAGCTTGAGGAAGCGCGCGACAAGGTGCGCTGGGGTAAGGAAAGACGTTCTCTTGCAATGAGCGACAAGGAAAAGGAGAACACTGCGTATCATGAGGCTGGGCACGCGCTTCTTGGACTGCTGTTGCCGAACACCGACCCCCTTCATAAGGTCACTATCATTCCACGCGGACCATCCCTAGGGTCCACCATGTACCTTCCGACCGAGGACAAATACACCCAGCGCAAAAACGAACTGCTCGACCGGCTCATTATGATTATGGGGGGGCGGGTGGCCGAGGAATTGATTTTTGGCGACGTTACGAACGGAGCCCGGGGTGACATCAAGCAGGCGACGGATATCGCGCGGCGGATGGTGTGCGAGTGGGGAATGAGCGACAAGATGGGGATGGTCGAGTATGGCGAACACGAAGACTACGTCTTCCTGGGGCGCGATATCTCGCGCAACCGGAATTATTCAGAGGCGACCGCCCAGGAGATTGACAAGGAAGTGCATGCGCTATGTGAGAATGCGCATCACATCGCAAAGGATTTGCTCACAAAAAATCGCTCCACTCTTGAGGCCATCGCAAAAGCCCTCTTGGAGTACGAAACACTGGATGGAAGTCACATCCGCGAGATCATGGATTTCGGGAGTATTCAAAATCCCCCGGTCAGTCCAGAGCCTCCATCTTCGACCCCGCCCCCACTCAAGCCTCGACAGGTTCCAGAAAAGCCGTCCTCGGCTCCGGGGTTTCCGCCCGAGTTTTCAGGCGCGCCTGCTTAAATTGGATTTGTGCCGTGCAATAGGCGGTATAAGAAGGTCGGGCGGGTTCGGGGCCTGACCTCAATGCCAATCGAGTTTTGCGGTAGCAAACTTGATTTCAGATTCGGTTCGACGATATCGAACTGACTGAGTGGCGGGCTTCCTCTCAGAGTGAAAATGCCATTGGGCGCAATTCATCCCGTTGAGCAACTTCTCCGATTTAACTGCTTTGATCAAAGTTAAATACTCCGTGAAGCGTCAGCGGCGTTCCACAGCGTAAGACGATCTGAGTCATCAACTGGGCGCGTGATCATCAGCCTCTCCCTGTGCTGAGGCAGGTGTGACGCTTTCTGATCAGAGCAGAGGCGACTAGAGGCGACTAGCGCGGTTGGGTTCGCCTTGTTACTCCGCAACCTTCCGAGTCCGCGAGGATTTGCCTTTGTGCGCCATGTTGTAAAAGAGATCCAAGATCTTGCGCACCTCTTGCCAGCGGAGTGCTAGTTTTGCAAAGAAAACCACTTGTCTGCGAAGTTCCGGGCCGAGAGCCTCGGGAAGCTCCGGTGATTCTTCGGTGGTTAACATTTTGCCACCACTTTTTGCCTCGATTTGAACCAAGGGTTCAAATCGTTGAGGAATTTGATCCTTGAGATAAGCTGAGAGCATATCACTCTGATACTCGTCTGGCAGACACTCGAGAATCTTGCCGATGGTTGACGAGTCAGGCGTTGATTTTCCGCTCAGCCAGCGCGAGACATTTGCAGGGTCAGTGCCAAGGCGGTTGGCAAAGCTTTGTTGAGTCCAGCCCTGTTTTGCGATGAGTTCATTGAGGGATGTTCTGAATCGATGCATATTATTCTAGGCGCGTTGATTGGGGGGGATGGCTGACTCAAATCAGCGATGTGGGTAGAATTTTGTCTGCATAAACCGCAACGAATTTGGGTCGTATCGAAAGGCGGGCTAGGAGCAAATTCAGCGGTAACAACTTCTGGACACTCAGGCACAGTCATTCTGCATACCTTTTTGCTCGTCGCTCGTCGGCTGTATACCGATTGACCTACGCATTAAGGCAGCGTTATGTGACTTTACAAAACGTTTACATTAACTTTTTGATCTGGCAAGTCTGAGCTTGGATAAGGTTTGTCTGTTGGCCGGGGTTTGAAGAACGCGCGGAACTTGCTTCCGGTGCAATCGGCTCCACTGTTCAGGTTCTCCTATTCAAACTGACGTTTCAGCCCAACGCCCGGGGCGGGAACCGGCTCTGCATTTCGTGGCTTCGGTCGCGCGGAGGTTTTTGGGTAAGGCGGGCGGGATGTTTTTTTTGGTCAATCCTTGCCGCCGATGGCGTTCTGGGGATGCCTAGAAAGTGTCTCCCTATTTTATTCGCGGGATCCCTTGTTGCTTTGTTCATTCACAACTCGACCCACTAGGAGCGGAGGGCTCACAATCCCAGTTTGATTTATGGGAAAGATCCGTACTCCGTCCAACGCCGTCATTGCGGGGATGCTTTGCTTGACGGTGCTGCTCTGGGGTGCCAACAACACGGGGCTTAAATTTTTAGTTAGTGAATGGCCTCCGTTCTGGGTGATTAGCAGCCGAATTTGGCTGGTCGGGGGGATTCTGGCCGTGCTGCTCCGGCACACCCGATGGCTGGGGAATGAGGCAAGTATTCCGCCGGGTGTTGGACGTGTTTTGTGGTTCCGGGCTGGGCTCAGCCTTGCCGCATATTTTGCGGCCATTACTTGCTCTCTCAAATTTATTTCCGCCCCGCAAATGGCTCTTCACCTCGCGACCTCGCCGGTATGGGGGTTGGTGTTCGAGTTGCGGCTGCGTCCGAGTTGGACGGTGCTCCGAAAGTACGCCGCAGCGTGCCTGGCGCTGGGCGGTGTGGTGGTGCTGCTCTGGCCAAAAATCCAGTCCGGCACTTTTGCATGGCAAGGAGATTTCTTGGCGCAAATCGCAAGCATCCTATGGACGCTGTACGGGAGGGAATGCAGGGCGCTGTCTAAAGATTTCAGCGGCGCACAGATTACTTGTGCGACAATGTGGCGTGCGGCCGCATGGCTCGCGCCGGCAACCTTGTGGGAGCTGGCCACCGTGCCGATTGGCTTCACCCTTCCGCTGATTGGCGTGCATGCGTACTGCACAGTCTTCGGCGGCGTGGTGGCATTTGCGTTCTATACTCACGCACTCCGGTTCTGGCCGGTGAGCCAGGTGTTTTTATTCAATAATTTGATTCCCGCGAGCACCATGGCTTTTTCCCATCTTCTCATGGGGGAAGAGGTAAGTGGCACTTTTTGGATTGCGGTTGTGATGGTCACTGTCGCGGTTGTTGCAGGGCGCTCTGATGCTGTTGAGAATCGCTCCATATCGGCTGAAAGCGTTCAAACGCCAACTGGATGTTCTCGGGGCGATGCGTGATCAAACCGGGGATGCACCACGTGTTTCGGCGCTTTGCATTTACACTGCGTTGAGCATGATTGCGACATGTCCTCCCCGCGCCTTCCTCTCTTTGCCAGTTTGATTCTAAATCTCAACGCCGGTGTATTTGCAGACACCATTGACTGGCCGCGGTGGCGTGGGGCCGCAGATAACGGGAGCGCGACCATGGCTGGAGCCCTCCCCAAGCTCAACGAATCAGCGCTGGCCTGGAAAGTTGAGCTGCCCGGCAAGGGTTGTTCGACGCCCATCGTGGTTGGCAGGTCTATTTATCTCACGGTTCCAGTTGAGGGCAATGACGCTTTGCTCTCCTACGACTGGAACGGAAAATTGCTTTGGCAAGTTGTTTTCGGAGCGGAAAACCCCGGCAAGCATCGTAATGGATCGGGCAGCAATCCGTCGCCTGCAAGCGACGGTAAATCGGTTTTCGTCGCTTATAAAAGCGGCACACTTGCCTCGGTGAATCTTGAGGGTTCTTTGCGTTGGAAGGTTGATTTAGTCGAGAGATTCGGAGCGGTGAATTTGTTCTGGGACTTTGGTTCATCACCTGTATTGACTCAGAACCACGTTGTCGTTGCGCGAATGCACAACGGCGAGTCGTGGTTAGCTGCATTCGATAAAAAAACGGGTGATTTGCGTTGGAAAACCGCGCGCGATTATGAGGTTCCCCGTGAGGTGGACAATGGTTATACCACCCCGCAGGTAATCGAGTACGACGGGAAAGAGTCTATTCTGAGTTGGGGATCCGACCACCTTACCGTCCATTCTGCTGCAGATGGCAAACTGCTTTGGAGTCGTACAGGGTTTAATCCTGACGCGACTCCGCTTTGGCCGGCTGTGGCCTCGCCCGTGTTGGTGCAGGACACTGCGGTTGTCTGCTTTGGCCGCGCAGACAAGGGCTCGCCCCGGTTGTATGGCGTCAAGGTGGGCGGGAAGCCAGAGAGCAACCCGGCTGCGCATCTGTGGCGGCGCGACGAGGTCAGTTCCTTCGTGCCCTCACCCGCGGCGTATAAGGGGCTTGTTTACATTTTGAGCGACAGGGGGCAGGTGGCTTGTATCGACCCTGCAACAGGTGATGCCTTCTGGAGCGCAGAGCTTCCAC
>JBILLC010000133.1:0-6084 GCA_044376275.1 Chthoniobacteraceae bacterium
CCCGTCCTGATCAATTCCCAGAAAATTGTGAGGCGAACATGCCGAGCGCATCGCATCGCACGCGGTTTGAATGCTTCCATCCGTGCCATTCTTGAACCCCACGGGCATGGAAAGGCCGCTCGACATCTCTCGGTGGGTCTGTGATTCGGTGGTGCGTGCGCCGATTGCCGCCCAGCTGATCAGATCCGCAAGGTATTGCGGAATGATTGGATCCAAGAACTCGGTCCCTGCCGGAAGGCCCAGCTCTGCGATTTCCAAAAGCAGCTTCCTGCCAAGTTTGATGCCGTACTCGACGTCCCCGGAATCATCCAGATGCGGGTCGTTGATCAATCCCTTCCAACCCACGGTCGTGCGGGGCTTTTCAAAATAAACGCGCATCACGATGAACAACCGATCTCTGAGCTCATCGGCAAGAGCTTTCAGGCGGCGCGCGTAATCCATGGCGGATTCCGTGTCGTGAATGGAGCAAGGTCCAACGACCACCATCAGGCGTGGGTCTTCACCGCGCAGGATGCGGCGCGCGGTGTTTCGGGCTTCAAGGATTGCGTTCAGCGTTTCAGAGGACGCCTTGTGCAGTTTCTTGACCTCCACCGGGGTGATGAGGCGTTTGACCCCCGTGACGCGCAAGTCTTCCACCTGTGTTGGGGTGGAAGTTTCGGAGGAAGAATTTGAGGATGCGACCGCGGTGGACATAGCAGAGCCCACCACAATCGTCTCTTAATCCAAAAGAATCAAGCCGAGTCAGCAGAACGCCTAGTCGGCAAAGGCGGTCTCGTTGGAAAGCAAAAGGGTCTGGGCAAGCGCCGGCCATGACTTCGCGCGGTCCGCTCCCATGGAATCGATCATCGACAGGGAAGCTGTCAGCTCCTGTTCCGAGGCGGGACGCTGGTAAACCCTTTGAAACAGCGCTTGAACCCGCGGGGCGCCCTCGGGGACGTTGGCGATTTCGGGTTGCTTCAAGAGGGCATCGCTGAGTTGCGCGATAAAATCATTGTTCATGAGGAACAATGCCTGTTGCGGGACCGTGGTCTCAAAGCGCTGGCCGACACTGATGTCGGGATTCGCAAAGTCAAAAATTCGGAGAGCTGAAGGCAGATCCTGTCTGTCAATGAAACCGTACACGCTGCGCCGGCTCGAGAAGGGGGCTTTCGTCAGTTCGACCGGCCGGCCTCCGCGCGTTTCATCGAGTTTGCCACTGATCGCCAGGAGTGCGTCGCGTAACGATTCGAAGTCGAGCCGCCGCCTGCGCATGGTGTGGAGCAGATCGTTTCCGGGATCCTTTTGCAGCGCCTCTGGACGCACGAAACTGGCTTGCCTGTAAGTGCTGGATAGCACCAGTTCGCGAACGATTGACTTGGTCGACCACTTGTTTTCGATGAAGCGCGCTGACAGATGGTCCAGCACCCCGGGTATCGCCGGGGCAGGGGTGCGCACGCCAAAGTCATTCGGAGTCTCGACCAGGCCGCGGCCGAAAAGGTGCAGCCAGATTCGGTTCACGGCCACGCGCGGGGTGAGTGGGTTCGAAGGGCTCGCAATCGCCTCGGCAAGTTCAAGCCGGCCGCTTCCGTTGGTGAAGGGCTTAGGCTCCGGGCCCTCGAGGATCGATAGGAAATGACGGGTCACCGCGGGGCCTCGGCTGCCCGGATTGCCACGCAGGAAAATCACCGGTTGCACCGGTTGCGGTTTGTCGAAAATGGCCATTGCGCGCGCTGGGGCGCTTTCATGCGTGGCGTCGAGGACGTCCAACTGGTCCTTGAGCTTGGTGCGTGTTTCAAAAATTTTGCGTCCGAACGGTCCTTCGGCTTCTTTCGGGGTGAGGCAGGAGGGTGCCCCTTCCGCCATCACGCAAAGGCGCAGGGATTCCAAGTCCGGATCCAGAGGCATCGGTTTTTGCGGCGCGCCGGCCGTTGCGGGATCATTTTTTTTGACAGCGTCCTTCGCAGTATCCTTGCCGGTGTCTTTGCTGTTTTCCTTCGCGGTGTGCTTAGGCGGGTTGATTGTTTCTTCGTAAGCTTTCGCCGCTTGAGCGAAGAGCTTTCCATATGGCTGCGCGGCCTCCAGAAGTGAAGCTGGTTGGTTTTCAATAAAAGCGGCCAGCACCCGCGGATTCCAACCCTGCGGCGCATTGGATTTCCATTGATCGATGAGCTGTGCGGCCTGAGTTTTGAAATCCCCTCCATCCACCGGCAGGTTCGAGAATTTGACCCATGCGCCAAGCACTGGCGAATCAGCGGATTTTTTGAGCAGCGCGATCCAGCGTTGCAGCGAGATGGTCACAATTTTGCGTTGCCCCGCGAAGGTGTCCAGCGTCTTGCCATCCGCATTTGCGGGGGCCTCCTTTGCGGCGATCAAGTAATCGGGGATCTTTGCTAGCAACTCGCCGTTTGCTTTTTTGACTTCCTCCAAAACGCCCTCCTCGATCTTCGCCAATTTCTCGGCCCGCTTTGTCAGATAATCCTGATAGCCGGGCGCCGTCTCTGGATTGCCAATGATCGGCCGCTCCTTTGGTTCCTCGCAGCTCATAAAAATCCCGTGCATTGAGTAGTAGTCGGCCGTCGGGATGGGGTCGAATTTGTGATCGTGGCAGCGGGCGCAGGTGACAGTGAGGCCGAGCAGTCCTTTGGTGACGACGTCAATCCGGTCGTCGACGATGTCGTTGATCTGGTTTTGAAAACAGCGGCCCACGGTGATGAAGCCAAGCGCAGCCAGTGATTTTTTCTCAGGGTCCTGTGGAAGCATGTCCGCCGCGAGTTGTTCGCGGATGAGTTGGTCGAACGGTTTATCGGCGTTGTAGGCGTCAATCAGGTAGTCCCGGTAACTGTAAGCAAAATGGAAACGGCGGTCCGCATTGATTGGCGCGGGCAGTCCCTTGGTGTCCGAGTACCGTGCAACATCCATCCAGTGGCGCGCCCAGCGTTCGCCAAAGCGCGGCGAAGAAAGCAGCCTTTCAACGGTCTTTTCGTAGGCATCAGGCGCCGCATCGTTGAGAAAATCTTCCATTTCCTGCGCAGACGGCGGCAGTCCCGTCAGGTCGATGGAAAGGCGCCTGAGCAGGGTCGCCTTGGACGCCTCCGGCGATGGGGTCAGTTGCTTTGATTCCAACGCCGCGAGTACGAAATGATCCACCGCGTTGCGCGGCCATCCGCTCTGCCTCACCTCAGGCGTTCTCGGTTTTGCAACCGGCTGAAACGCCCAATGCTTTTTGGCCGCTTCCGGGTCCGGCCCGGGCGGCTTGCCGGCGCGCGGATCGGTTGCGCCGGTTTGGATCCAATGAGTGAGTATGGCAATTTGTTCGGCGGAAAGGCGCTTGCCTTCGGGAGGCATTTTCAGGTCGGGGTCCGAGTATGAAACGGCGCGAAGGAGCAAGCTCTTTTGAGGTTCACCCGCGACGAGCGCAGGGCCGGTATCCCCGCCTTTGAGCAAGGCTGCCGCGGTTTCCATCGAGAGACCTCCCTTGGTTTTGTTCTTTGATGCACTGTGGCATTCCATGCAGTGCGTCTCGAGCAGTGGTCGCACGGACTTCTCGAAAAACTCAAGCTTCGCAGGGTCCGGCGGATTGCCCGTGTTGGTTGAAGCTGCAACGTTTGGCGACGGGTTAGTCGCGCTGAACGCCTCAAACGATACGGAAATCGCGGCCATTGCGGCCATCGCAGCGAGCTTGGCAAACGTTGGAGTGGAAACGCGCATGTGACGGTTGAGGGTTATGCGAGAATATTTTGAACAACATTTCCGTGCACGTCCGTGAGGCGGAAGTCGCGCCCGGCATGGCGGTAGGTGAGTTTTTCGTGATCCATCCCGAGCAAGTGCAGGATGGTGGCATGCAGATCGTGGACATGCACTGGATTCTCCACCGCCTTGAATCCAAACTCGTCGGTAGCGCCGTGGATGGTTCCGCCTTTGACTCCACCTCCAGCCATCCACGCCGAGAACCCCCAATGATTGTGGTCGCGTCCGTTGACTTTGCCTGAATTGGATCCGGGCATTGGAAGTTCCACCACGGGCGTGCGTCCGAATTCACCGGACCAAACCACCAGGGTGTCTTCCAAGAGGCCGCGCTGTTTGAGATCGATCAACAATGCGCCCGTGCCCTGATCACTTTCCTTTGCGAGCTTGCGGTGGTTTGCCTCGACCTCATCATGGGCATCCCACGGCTGGCCGGGGGAGTGCCAGAGTTGGACGAAGCGCACGCCGCGTTCGATGAGACGCCTTGCGATCATGCACTGACGGCTGTAGGTGGTGGAGCCGTAGAGGTCGTGCATCGATTTCGGTTCTTTTGAAAGATCGAATGCGTCGGTGGCCTCCATCTGCATGCGGTAAGCCAGCTCGAATGCCTGGATGCGCGCCTCCAGCTGCCCGTCCTCGGCGCGGGGCGCTTGGTGCATGCGGTTGAGGGTGGCGAGCAAGTCGAGCTGGGAGCGCTGCTGTTCGCGCGAGAGCGAACGGTTCCGGACGTTTTCGATGAGCTTTTCCACCTCGGTGTGTTTGCTGTCAATGTAGGTGCCCTGAAGTGATGCAGGCAAAAAAGCGGCTTGCCAGTTTGGGGCACCCCCAGTCGGATAGCCCCCCGCGCACAGAGTCACAAAGCCGGGCAGATTCTCGTTCTCGGTTCCAAGACCGTAATTGATCCATGAGCCCAGACTTGGCCGCGGCAGGCGGGCTTCCCCGCAGTTCATCAACATGAGCGAGGGCTCGTGGTTGGGCACATTCGCGTGCATGGAGCGGATCACCACCATTTCGTCCACTGATTTGGCGACATTTGGGAAGATCTCGCTCACATCGATCCCTGACTGCCCGTATTTGGAGAAAGTGAAGGGTGAACCGAAGGCTGCGCCTGTTTGACGCTCGGTTTTAAGGTTCGTGGAGGGAAGTGGTTTTCCGTGCAGGCGCGTCAGCTCGGGTTTTGGGTCAAAGGTGTCCACCTGCGAGGGGCCGCCGTTGGCGAAGAGGTGAATGACCCTGCGCGCCTTTCCCTTGAAGTGGGGGGATTTCGCGCCCATCGAGGATTTGACGCCCAAAACCGTCTCGGCATGGAGCCCTCGGTTGGTAAGCCCTGCAAGCCCGAGCATCCCAAAACCCATCCCGCACCGTTCCAGAAAGGCGCGGCGTGAGAGAACTTCAGGGAGGGTGGAGGCAGGGTGGTACATGAGTTGGTTAGCCGACAAGTTTATTACAGCGGGCACCTATGATGACAACCCCGGAACATTCATTTGCTTGGAGGGTGATGGTGCGTTTAGACACAAAGCTGATGTTCAAGATTCACCCCAACCCGAATTCTCCGCCCGTGGTTCTCAGCGTGGCTGGGTCAGATAACAGTGCCGGTGCCGGGATTCAGGCTGATCTCAAGACGATGAGCGCTCTGGAGGTGTATGGGGTGACCGCCGTCACCTGTGTTGTGGCCGAGATTCCCGGGCAGGTGACCGCCATCCATCCTGTACCGCCTGAGGTGGTGTCGGAGCAGATACGCATTTTGTTCCGAGGATTTCCCATCGCCGCGATCAAAACCGGAATGCTCCACTCGGCCGTCACGCTCAATGCGGTGGTGGATGCATTGTTGGCGGGCCGGGCGGCCGCGGGCCGAGCGATCCCCTTGGTGGTGGATCCGGTGATGGTGGCGACCTCCGGAGATTCGCTCATGGAGAAGACCGCATTGGATGGATACCGATCGCGCCTGTTTCCGCTGGCGGATCTGGTGACTCCAAATCTTGATGAAGTGGCAGTTTTGCTCGGCTCCAAAGTTTCAGAGCGCTGCCAAATGAGGGAGGCTGGCCGATCACTGGTTCGAGAGTTTGGGACCGCTTTTCTGATGAAGGGCGGGCATTTGGGTGGGGAGGTTGCCGCCGACCTTTTAGTTGAGCGTGACGGGAGTGAAACTTGGTTTGAGGCGCCCTTTGTGCGCGGCGTTTCAACCCATGGTACAGGGTGCACATACTCTGCGGCGATTGCCGCGCGGTTGGGTGGGGGAAGGTCTCTGCGGACTGCAGTCGCCGAGGCGAAAGAGTACTTGAGTGGGGCCATTGCTGGGTTCGCCCGCTGGCAGCATGGGGAATGCGCCGTGGATGCGCTCAGCCATTTCGCTCCGGTGAG
>JBILLC010000207.1:0-4983 GCA_044376275.1 Chthoniobacteraceae bacterium
TGATCGCTCCACGGGCACTTTTAGACTGCACGGCCGAAGTTTGGTTGAGGCAGAAAAATGGGAGTACAGAGTATCTGGACGAAACTTGGATGGTAATGCTCTGCCCGAAAACTGGGTTGAGTTTCCGGGAGTCCCTCAAAAAGGGGGCTTTAATTTCGTGGCTACGGTTCCCTCCGGCGGTTGGTATCAGCTGGAGGTGCGGGGACTTCATGGCGGTACTGTGGCCATAAAATCATTGGTCGATAAATTTGGAATCGGTGAGGTTTTCATTGTGGCTGGGCAATCAAACGCGGCGAACTATGGGTCTGATTTGCAACGCACGGAGAGTGGGTTTGTGTCAGCTTTTGACGGCAAGACGTGGTGGATTGCAGACGACCCTCAGCATGGCGCCTCAGGTAAAGGCGGCAGTTTTCTGCCTGTTTTCGGGGACCTGATTGTTAAGCGGTTCAATGTGCCAGTTGGCGTTGTTCCGACTGCGGTGGGTTCCACCAGTGTGCGGGAATGGTTGCCGGAGGGCGCGAAGTTCGATCAGCAAACAACGACTGGCAAAGGGGTGATTCCAACTGCGGATGGAAAATTCGCGAGTGATGGAAAGCTGTACGGCAGCCTTTGTTCTCGGATTGATGCGCTTGGTAACCGTGGGGCGCGTGCGATACTGTGGCATCAAGGCGAGAGTGATGCGGGCCAGGTTCGGGCAGGATATCCCGCGGAGCGTCAGATTTCCGGGGAGCAATATTTTGGTTTTCTCAAGGCACTTGTGGATTCGTTAAGCGCTTATTCGGGGTGGAGCTTGCCTTGGGTTTCAGCGCAGGCAACCTATCACAGTGAAAATGACTCGTCGGACGGGGAGTTCCGTTCGGCTCAGCGGCGCGCTTGGGAAACCGGGTTGACGTTGCAAGGCCCCGACACTGATAGCCTGAGGGCAGAGTACCGTAACGGCGTTCATTTCAACGCTGCAGGCTTGCATAAGCATGGCGAAATGTGGGCGGAAAAAATCGGTGAATTGATTGACTCGGAACTCAGAAGGAGTGTTCTAAGCGGGCCTCCCTCTCCGGATTACAAGCTGGTGTGGAGCGATGAGTTTGACGGGCAAATTCTTGATGAAGTTAAGTGGAAACACCGTTACCCGGGGCCTCGCAAGGATGGAGTAAATGACGCATCGGCAGTCACCCTCGATGGGACTGGGCATTTGTTGATCACTTGCAGCCGGAAGGATGACAAGATCCTAACAGGAATGATTTGCACCGATGGCTTGTTCGCTGCGAGATACGGGTATTTCGAGGCACGTGTCAAATTTCAGACTCAGGAAGGATGGTGGCCGGGATTCTGGTTGATGGGTAATCGTGTCGGTGATCCCGACCGGGGAAAGGCTGTCGCAAACAACACCGAGCACAACGGAACAGAGGTCGATATTTTTGAATATCTCCGAATCCGTGGAGATCAGATCCAACATGCACTACATTGGAATGGCTACGGACCAAATCACAAGTCTGTCGGACATCATCCGAGTGCTGCAAATCTCACGAGCGGGTTTCACACCGTGGGGTGCGAGTGGACTCCGGAAAAATACGTGTTTTACGTAGATGGTTCTAAAACGTGGGAAACAACTTCTGCGATTTCTGGTGTCGAGCAGTACATCATTCTCAGCGGCGAAGTGAGCTCTTGGCCGGGGAACATCCAACGAGCCAGCCTGCCTGACTCGGTGGTCTTTGACTACGTCCGAGTCTGGCAAAAATAGCGATCCGCTACTGGAGGCAACAGCGGGGGGAAGGCAATGCCCTCTTGTTCTCGATTAGCGTTCCGCGATTGGTTTCACGGTTTTTCCAACCGCCGGCCCGGTGTATTCACTCAGCGGGCGGTACAGGCGGTTGTCAGCAAGTTGCTCCAAAACGTGCGCA
Organism: Chthoniobacteraceae bacterium; assembly: GCA_044376275.1. Lineage (GTDB taxonomy): Bacteria > Verrucomicrobiota > Verrucomicrobiia > Chthoniobacterales > Chthoniobacteraceae > Chth-196. Next base: position 1,899 of record JBILLC010000207.1, read on the forward strand.
GTCCAGCCTGCTGTGCGTGAAATTGCAAAAATCGGAGTGAAGAGATCGGTGGGAATCCCCAGCGAATAGTAGACAGTGGCAGAGTAAAAATCCACGTTGGCATTGAGGTGCTTTCGCTCGCGCATGACCTCTGCGATGCGCTCGCTCATTCGGATCCATTTGGGCTCACCTAGTTGCTGGGTAAGCTTGATCGCCATGTTCCGCAGGTGCGGGGCTCGTGGATCGAGAACTTTGTACACGCGATGGCCGATACCCATGATCTTCGCTTTCTTGGCGAATTGTTCCTCCAACCAGGAATCAACTCGCTCTTCAGACCCAATCTCTTGGAGCATATGGATCACTCCCTCGTTGGCGCCGCCGTGCAGCGGTCCTTTGAGAGTGCCAATCGCAGACGTGATTGCGGAGAACACGTCGCTCAGAGTAGCCACAGTAACACGGGCCGAGAAAGTGCTGGCGTTCATCCCGTGATCCGCATGCAGAACGTAGGCGATATCGAGGGTGTCGGTTGCTTCCTGTGTCGGCGCCTCGCCGTTGATTAAGTAGAGGAAATGGCCGGCTTCGCTGAGATCTTTGCGAATTGCGGGTAGATCCTTGCCCTGCCGCAACCGGTGAAAGTAAGCCGCAATAATTCCGATCTTTGCTGTGATTGAAACCGCTCTCTCGTAATTCGCATCACCCTTGTTCGAATCGAATAGCCCGAGCATTGAGACACCCGTCCGGATGACATCCATTGGACATGAATCATGAGGAACCGTTTTCAGGAAACTGATGATTTCCGGGGGTAGCGAACGCTCCGCCCGAAGTTTGGCCGTGAGCGCATCCAGCTGAGATTGGGAGGGTAATTCACCGTGCCAAAGCAGGTGGACGATCTCCTCGAAACTTACTTTGCCCGCAAGCTCGTTGATGTCATATCCGGCGTAGATCAGTTGCCCGATATCTCCGCGAACATCGGAAATGGAGGTTGAGTTGGCTACAATTCCTTCGAGACCTTTGGCGACGAGAGTCATGGCGAGATGGGGTGTTACGGGTGATTGGACTGGGAAGTAGACCTGGGAAAGTTATGCGGATGCTAGAGTCTACCCCACCGCTTAAGCAAGGTTTCAGCCATAACCGATGGCGTTTCTGCCACTGCGATTCCGGCTGCACGAAATGCTGCGAATTTGCCTGCAGCCGTTCCTTTTCCACCTGAGACGATTGCGCCTGCGTGGCCCATTCTGCGGCCTGGAGGCGCCGTGGCGCCTGCGATGAATCCCGCGATGGGTTTTTTGCAGTGTTTCGCCGCCCATTCAGCAGCCTCCTCCTCGGCAGATCCTCCGATCTCCCCGATCATGATGATCGCTTCTGTCTCGGGGTCTTCGTTAAACATTTTCAAGACATCGAGATGCGAGGTCCCGTTGACGGGGTCGCCCCCGATTCCCACGCAGGTTGATTGACCGTAGCCGCGTGAAGTTAGTTGCCAAACGGCTTCGTATGTCAAAGTACCCGAGCGCGAGACCACCCCAACGTTCCCTTTTTTATGGATGTAACCCGGCGCGATGCCGATTCGGCATCCGCCTTGAGAGTTGGGTCCTTCCCCTGGCGTTACAACACCAGGGCAATTCGGGCCGATTAACCGAGTCTTTCCGCCGATAATTTTCCGTTTCACTCGCACCATGTCATTCACCGGAATTCCCTCGGTGATCGCCACGACAAGGTCTAGATTCGAGTCGACCGACTCCAAGATCGCGTCTGCGGCGAATGGGGGCGGAACAAACACCACTGATACGGTTGCGCCGGTTTCGCGAGCGGCTTCTTCGACTGTGTCGAAAATTGGTACTCTGTGCGAACCGTGCTCAAAAAATTGACCTCCCTTTCCAGGGGTCACACCCGCCACAATTTTCGATCCATAGTCGAGTGAGAGTTGTGCATGTTTGGCGCCAAAACTACCGGTGATGCCTTGGACCAAAATTCGGGTTTGCGGAGTTACAAGAATAGCCATGTAAAGTTGAAAAGTAAGCGTTGGGCGTAAATGCGAAGTGAAATTGCGCTGGATTAATTACTTCGTGTGGACGGCAGCGACAATCTTGTCGGCAGCCTCGGCCAAACTCGTGGCGCCGATGATTGATACTCCGCTTCCTGCAAGAGTTTTCTTTCCCGCTTCAACGTTGTTTCCCTCGAGGCGGACCACGAGTGGGAGGTGCAATCCAACTTCCTTGACCGCCTCGACGATGCCTTTGGCGATTACATCACAGTCCATGATCCCTCCGAAAATATTCACAAGAATTCCTTTAACCGCTTTATCCGAGAGAATGATTTTAAATGCCGCCACCACCTGTTCCTTGGTCGCGCCGCCCCCGACATCAAGGAAGTTGGCTGGCTTGCCTCCGGCATGTTGGATGATATCCATCGTGGCCATCGCGAGTCCCGCGCCGTTAACAAGGCAGGCGATATTTCCATCAAGGCCAATGTAGTTGAGACTGTACTCGCTCGCTGCGACTTCACGAGGATCTTCCTCGGCCTTGTCCCGCATCGCGACGATGGCTGGCTGCCGGTATAACGCATTGTCATCGAAGTTGAATTTTGCGTCCAAAGCCAACAGGCGTCCATCGGGAGTGACAACCAGAGGATTTACTTCTACCTGCGAGCAATCGCTTTCAATAAAAGCTCGGTATAGTGCTGTGAATAGTTTGGTCGCTTGTGTCATCAGAGGACCCCTGAGCCCAAGCGCGGCTGCAATCTTTCGCGTCTGATATCCTTGGATCCCAAGAAGGGGATCAATCGCGATGCGCAGGATTTTTTCGGGCGTATCGTGCGCAACAGATTCAATGTCTACTCCACCCTCGGTGCTTGCGATCACCATTGGTCCGGAGGTTTCCCGGTCAAAAAGAATTGCGAAATAGAGTTCGCGGGAAATGTCGACAGCCTCCGCGATAAAGAGTTTGTTCACGACGCGCCCTTCCTCTCCAGTCTGGTGTGTGACCAGAGTTTGGCCTAGCATTTTGCCAGCCAAATCGCGCGCTTCATCGGGTGTTTTACAGACGTGCACCCCACCTTTAAATCCATTCTTGAACACGCCTTTCCCCCGGCCACCGGCATGAATTTGAGC
>JBILLC010000134.1:0-6062 GCA_044376275.1 Chthoniobacteraceae bacterium
TTTCAAAAATCCACCGTCAATTCCGGCGGGAAAACTGATCGATGAATTGGGGCTCAAGGGACAGAGGATCGGTGGCGCACGCGTCTCCGAGGTGCATGGAAACTTTCTAGTGAATGAAAAAAATGCTACTGCGGCCGATTTCCTGAGTCTGATTGAGAAAGTAAGGACTAAAGCCGCGACAGAGAGGGGCATTGATCTCGAGATGGAGCTCCAAATTGTGGGGGAAGAGTCAGCAATTCATGAGTAAAAATATGCAAGAGCTAGATGTGACGGGCATGAGAATCGCTGTTTTGATGGGGGGGCCGGGTTCCGAACGGCTTGTCTCGATGGCCTCTGGTGCAGGCGTTTCGAAAGCGCTTACCTCCCGAGGCGCGGTCGTGACCCAGGTGGATGTGCGAGACGCTGAATTTACGCTTCCTGAAAGAGTTGATTTTGCATTCAACGTTATTCACGGAACATTTGGCGAGGACGGACAAGTCCAGAGTATTCTCGAGCAGCGTGGCGTTCGCTACACTGGTGAGGGTGTTCTTCAAAGCCAGATGGCAATCGATAAGATCGCAACTAAGCGCAGGCTTCGCGAAAGAGGAGTTCCAACTGCGGACTTCGAGGTCATCGGCAAGGGGGATGTACCTCGTCTGGAATTGCCGTATGTTCTCAAGGCACCGAAGGAAGGCTCCAGCGTAGGAATCTACATCCTGCATCACCCGTCTGAAATTCATCAGCGCCTAGCTGACGTCCGCCAGTATGCCGACGAAATTCTGGTCGAGAAGTTTGTGAAGGGCCGCGAACTCACGGTCGGAATTTTAGGTGACCAAACGCTTCCTGTCGTCGAGATAAAGCCGAAGGAGGGGTTTTACGACTTCAAAAATAAGTATCCATTTCTGAACCCACAAGCCGCCGGCGCAGACCACTTCTGCCCGGCTCCCCTCGATGAGGATGTGAGCCGGGACGTTCAAAGGGTCGCGCTGGCGGCGCACAGGGCGCTTGATCTGCAAGTTTATTCAAGAGTCGATGTGCTCTTGGATGAAAAAACCGGACCGTCTGTGCTTGAGATAAATACAATTCCGGGTATGACTCCTTCCAGCCTGCTGCCCGAAGCTGCTGCTGCCGCGGGAATCAGTTACGCTGATCTCTGCGTTCGGGTCATTGCTCTTTCAATTCAGAGGTTCTCGCAGTCATGAGTTTATTTTCAAATAACAACCCAAATAGGCGCATCAAGAAAGGAGGCGCGCGTCGAACGCAAAACTTGCTCGAAGTCAGCGTGCGCCCTGAAAGCGATCGTAAGGAATCCATCTTTCCCCGAATTGCTGCGGTTCTCAAAGTGTTGCTCCTGACAACAACAGTGGGTGGAGTTTGTTTTGGAGGGAAGGCTGCGTTGCGCCGTTTGGTATGGGAAAATCCCATGTACGCTCTTAGCGATATACGTGTGTCCACTGACGGCCTTTTGACAAGGAAACAGGTGCTTGAAATCGCTGAAATTGAGGAGGGGCAAAATATTTTCTCGTTCGATGTGAAAAAGGCGCGGAGGAACCTGGATCAGTTGCCGCAGGTAGATCGAGTGGAGGTCCGGCGATTGGTGCCTGACCGGGTTGACATCAAAATCATCGAACGACAGCCGGTGGCGTGGGTGGCTCCCGCAGCTGACTCTCCGTTGGCGGTTGGTGAACAGGCGATGCTGGTCGACTCGCGTGGATACGTGATGCGCTCGCGGAAAATCCAACCCGAACACTCCGCGCTTCCCGTCATCATCGGGATTTCCATGGAAGATGTAGCTGCCGGTCAAAAGCTGCCGTCTGCAGAGGCGCTTGCTGCTATCGATTTGATTCGGCTTTCCGCAGATGATTTGAGATGGCAGCCGCGGGTGGTCGATGTCAGCAAGGGGTACTGTTTGCTTGTGACCGATCATCGTAAGGCGAAGATTACCTTCGCATTCGATGGACTCGAAGAGCAGCTCGCGCGGCTCAAACATCTGATCGAACTCGTCGAGCCCACTCATCGCGAGTTTCAGTCAGTGAATCTCATGCTGGAAAAGAGCGTTCCTGTTGTTTTTGCTGCGCCTCCCGCAGGTGGTTCAGCAGACGCAAAAAAGAATTCAGGAAAGATGACGCAGTCCAAAGGAACAGTTTCAAGTAGCGCGTCCAGCTCGCTCCCACAAAACTTCCAGCCCCCATCCGTCATTGTGGTGGGACCTGCAGTCTCCGCTGCCATTTCGAATGCAGAGGCTCCAACATCCAAAATCGAGAATGGTCCCTCAGGGGGTGTAGTCTCACGTTCCGGGTCGACGCTTGCGCCGCGCGTGCCCGAAACCGTGACCGAGCCTCGCCAGCCAGATCACAAAAGCATGCGCGAAAAGAGCGAGAGCTCTACAGTTGCGCAGCCTACAGTTGCGCGGCAGACAGGGCCGAAAACACCTCCCCCGAACAATATCACAGCTTCCTCCGTCGCGGTAAAGGCGCCAGCGAAGTCTGAGAAAAGTGCTGTTAAGTCTGATAAGCCGGAGAAAATGCACCCTGTCGCTAATGGCGAGAGAGTGAGGTTGAAGCAGTGGAAAAAAAGGGAAGCGGCTTGAAGCCTTCTTCATCCGGAAACGGTCAGCAAAACAGTCTGAGCCCAAGCGAAGCACTGAGAAAACTCTTCAATCCACATGGCTAAAGAGCAGATTGTCGTCGGTCTCGAAATTGGAACTTCGAAGGTTGCTGCAGTGGTCGGCGAAATTCGTGCCGACCAAACTATCAGGATATTAGGTGTCGCGATGACCCCGTCACGCGGTGTGCGCAAGGGAGAAATTGTTGATGTTGATAACGCCTCGCGTTGCGTTCGTGATGCACTTGCCGATGCAGAAAGCTCCAGCGATGTTGATATTCGCTCTGTATTTCTCGGTGTAAGCGGCAGTCACATTCGTTCGTTTTGCAACCGAGGTTCGAGTGTGATTCCAGAGGAGCGCGGTGAAATCATCCCTGAAGATTTTGAGGAGGTTCAAGAAAGCGCGCGCCAAGTACAACTCCCTCAAGACCACTGTTTCTTGCACTCAATTTTACAGCACTATTATGTGGACGGTCAGGATGAGGTGTTGAATCCGGTGGGAATGCTAGGAAGTAAACTGGAAGCTGATTTTCAAATCGTCCATGGTTCTGCAAAGAGAATTGGAAATTCCATTCGTTGCGTCAGAGATTTGGGAGTCGAGGTGACGCAGCCGGTTTTCAACGCGGTGGCTGCTGCTCAAGTTGTGTTGAGTGCCGATCAAAAAAACTCGGGCGCGCTAATGATAGACATGGGTGGTGGCACCACGGATTACATCGCTTACACACACGGTGCAGTCAGGAGTTGCGGAAGTTTGCCGATCGGAGGGGATCACATCACCAATGATATTTCCATTGGTATACGGATTCCGATGATTCGCGCTGAGCGCTTAAAGACGGAGGAGGGAAGTGTCTTTCTTTCGGGTGAAGCGGCGCAGGGGCGGGTAGTCTTGAAAGCCGAGGCGGGTTTCGCAGGGTGTGTCGTCGAAAGATCCGTGCTCAATAATATCATCTGCTGTCGTGTTCGCGAGACTCTAGAACTGGTGAAGCGCGAGTTGGAGGCCGCGGGTGTCTTGCGCTATCTTGGTGGCGGATTGCTTTTAACGGGCGGCTGTAGTCTTCTGGATGGAATAGATGAATTGGCTTCGGATGTTTTCGGAATGCCAGTTCAGCTTACACATGCGCATGCGGTCTCCGGGCCAGCCTCCGCATTCGAAAATCCTCAGCTCTCAGCGGCGATCGGTTTGATAAAGTACGCCCAGGCGATCCAGCCGCAAGAAGAGGAGAAGCCGATCAAAAAATTGTTTTCACGGATTTTCTCGCGGTAGAGCGTTCTATTTCATCGCCATTTATGATTGAGTTGTCCCGTAGTCATGAACCGGTTTTCGCTGGAGTAATAAAAGTCATCGGAGTGGGGGGAGCGGGTAGCCATGCCGTGGATCGGATATCGCGCGAGGGTATTGCGGGAGTTGAACTCATGGTGACAAACACGGATGCCCGCGGGTTATCAGGGGCTATCACGGCTCAAAAAATTGGAATTGGTCGCACCCTGACACGTGGATTGGGTGCGGGAGGTGATCCGGAGTTGGGCGCTGCTGCTGCGAGGGAAAGCAAATCTGAGCTCGCTGAAAAACTTGCTGGGGCCTCGTTGTTGATCATTGTCACCGGGCTTGGAGGAGGAACAAGCTCTGGTGCTGCGCCGGTAATCGCGCAGATCGGTCGTGATCTGGGCGCTCACGTCTTGGTTGTAGCGACGCTGCCTTTTTCTTTTGAAGGTCGTCGCCGGAGAGAACAAGCTTTTGCGGGGATCAATGCGCTGCGTGCCTGCTCTGATTTGGTCATCTGCTTTGAAAATGAGCGGATGTCATCGATTGCCGGGACATCCGCTGGTGTTCTGGATGCTTTTGCCGCGGTCGATGCGCTCCTCGCCCAAGCGGTTCGCTCTCTCAGTGCAATGACGCGCCGTCGGAATGTGCTGAGCGGAGGCATTGCTGAAATTGCTGCCGCTGTGGGAGGATCCTCCGCCACGGCGCTGTTCGGCTTTGGGATTGCTGAGGGCGAGAATCGCGGTGCAGGAGCGTTGGCGAGAGCTCTGGAGAGCCCTTTGTTGGATAAGGGAAGTAAACTTAAGGAAGCAACCTCCCTGTGGGTTCATGTAGCGGGAGGTGACGATATGCGATGGGCCGAGGTTCAATCATTGATGGCGAAGGCGAGTGAGATGACTGCCCAAGATGTGAAGATGTTTTTTGGGGCATCTGTGGATGCCTCCCTGGTAGGCACGATAGCGGTAACCTTGATTGCCGGGGTTCCTGATGCTTGCGAGCCAGTGTTCGCCGACTTGGTGCATTCCTCTGGCAACAGCCGAATTGAGTCCGATGAATCAAAGAACCTCGAGTATCTGCCGGTTGCCCCGGAGGGGCGCTCTGAGCAGCATGAAGCGTTGCGAAATGTTCAAGCACCCAAGTCAGTCTCAGTTCCACCGTTCGAGAGGAAACAGGAGTCTCATGCTGACACTGGATACATCCGGCAGATTCCTGTTGCCCCAGTTGTGAATGAATTGGTGAATCGAGAGGAGCCGAGTTCTGAAATTGCTGATAAGTTGCCAGTTGAGGCTGATCTCGCCGCCAGTGCACCTGAGGTTGAGGTGACGAGTGAAAAGATTCACCCGCAAGAGGCTGAAGTTTTTGTGCCATCTCAACTCGGCGGCGAAGCAGGACTGCAGGCCGGGGCGCCAGTGGTCGCTGAGCCAGAGGGAGCCATCAAGAAAAAGGAGACGGTTCAGGAACAAATGAGCTTCGAGCCGGTAAGCCGAGGCCGCTTCGAAAAAACAGATCCTACTATCGTAGACGGTGAGGATTTAGATATCCCCACATTCATGCGTCAGCGCAGAGACTGATGGCTTGAGGTTTTTTATCTGCGTTCGAACCAGATTTTGTTTCTTGCAAAATCAATCGTGAGTCGGTGGTTTTTGAAGGGGCCCCAACCAAGCAAGGTTTCTGTAGTCGACAGAGTCGTGTCGTATTCGAGCGGACTAATCTTTAGGTTGCCAAGTCTGACTTCTCTTAGCACGCCAACGTTCTCGAGTTCAACCCCGCCAACACCCATGGCCTTTCTTTGTTTTAGGTTGGTGTTAACGATCTGAGCCTTGGGAATTGAGTCGAGAATGGCTTTTGGAATTCGCAAGGACGTGCCGCAGCCGGAATCGAAAAAAGCAGAAATCTTTTTCGGTCCGATCCAAAGATCCACCCATATTCGGCCGTCTTTTCGGGTAAAGGGGATACAAAACGCAGAACTTTTTGGGACGTAGTCTTTTTTGTATGCAAGCCTGACGCATTCATCGAAGCCGTCAAATGAGACGTAGGAGAATGACTCGAGGATGGGCAACCCCAGCAGATTTAATGGGATTTCTTTGAAGGTTATTCCTGCGAAGGTCGATCGATAGGAGTGCAGGAACACGCCGGCGATCCCCGGGCCCAAGACCTCTTTATTTCTAAGTCGGAGCAAATTGAAGCGTGCCAATGCAACATTAACATTGCCTCCTAT
>JBILLC010000165.1:0-5442 GCA_044376275.1 Chthoniobacteraceae bacterium
CGATCGCAACGCTGATCCGGGACCTCGAGAGCCGGGGACTTCTCGATAGGACTTTAGTGATAATCGCTTCCGAGTTTAGTCGAGATGCCATGGTTGAGGGCACTGCGGGATCCGTTGCAGGAGACCAGGCGGCACACAAAGGCGACACGATGGAAGAGCCCAAACATTACGGGTTACACCGCCACTTCACGGGAGGCTCTTCAGTTGCGATGTTCGGAGGTGGCGTTAAGAAAGGTTTTCTGTACGGCAAAACGGCCCCAGAGCGCCCCTGTCTTGCGATTGAGAATCCGGTGTCTGTTTCCGATCTGCATGCGAGCATATTTACGGCAATGGGCATTAGCCCGAAAACCGCCTACGAGATTGAAAGCCGTCCTTTCTATGCCACACAAGACGCCAAGGGCGTTGCGGTTAAAGAGTTATTTGCCTGAGAACCCAGTGATCCTCGGTGTTATCGGGGGGCCGGAGGGTCGTTTGCGGATGAAGCATCCGGAATCGTATCGGTTTGCGTTGTCATCGTGGCAGCAGGCTTTACACTGAAAATTGTGGCTGCCCCTTTGCAGTCACAGTTCCCGCCTGATTATGATGTTATTTCTTCTTTGCGTATCCACTGCAATTATCTGGTGTGTCGTCTGTTCCTTTTTTGAATGGACTGTCCATCGGTATGTGATGCACCGCCCGGTCGGTCCTTTCGTCTATCCGTTCAGGGCGCATGCGGTGGTGCACCACCAGACCTTCAGCTCTGACGAGAGCTATCATTTGCTCAACCCGAAAGATAAAGAGACCATTCCGATGGCATGGTGGAACGGTCCCGTTTTGATTGTTCTCGGCGCCCTGCCGTCACTGCCAATCTCATACTGGCTGGACTGCTGGCAAATCACGGCAACAGCCGCAAGCGTCACCGGTCTTTACTACTGCGTGTATGAGTACATTCACTGGTGTATGCACCTTCCAAAGTCCCGCCGTCTGGAACGATCCTGGCTCTTCAGGCGCTTGAATGGACACCACCTCCTGCACCACAGGTACATGCATAAAAACTTCAACGTCGTCCTTCCTCTGGCCGATTTGTGCACTGGTACGTTTATTCCGAGAGCCAAACACTACTTCTCGCAGCCTCAGAATCCGGCAGTTCCCAATGTCCAACCAAAAGAAACGGCCCAAATGCCGGTCGGAGCGGCCGCCTAGTTCGCTTCCTAGCCACTTGCCGGTATACGGTGAGATTTGAACAGCACCCCGACTGACCTGAGTACGCCCGCCAGCAGATGTTGGCGGGCGTTTTTATTGAGCTCCGGCAAAGTATGATCACCCGGCACCCTAGGAATTCTCAAGACTGGATGAATGTGCCATAGTCACGTTGATCTAAATAAAAATGCGCCTCGTACTTAAATTTGGCTCCGGAATTCTTGCAACAGCACGCGGAAATACTCTGGACACAAAGCAGTTTCGACGTCTCACACAGGAGGTTGCGTCATTGGTCCATGACGGGCACGAGTGCATCCTCGTCTCCAGCGGGGCCGTCGCAGCGGGGCTTGGAGCACTCGGATTTCGGGAGCGTCCAGAAGACTTGCCATCCCGACAAGCATGCGCCGCGATAGGCCAGTCAAAACTCATGCAAGCGTACTCTGAAAACTTCGAACCACATGAACTTCAGGTGGCGCAAGTTCTTTTAACCCATGGAGACATTGACAGCAGAACGCGCTGTGAAAATGTGCGTGCGACACTTGGATGTATCCTCCAAAGACGCAGGGTTGTGCCAATCATCAACGAAAATGACACGGTGGCGACTGAGGAGCTTCGTTTCGGGGATAATGACAGGCTCTCAGCTGAGGTTGCCATGCTGTTAAATGCCGACATGCTCGTTCTGCTCACAAGCGTGGAGGGGCTGTTGGACGCCAGAGGCAAACGGATACCAGAAGTCCAGCATGTCGAGTCAGTAACTCGCTTGGCCCGCAACGATAAGGGACGGCTGTCAGTGGGAGGCATGGTTTCAAAACTCCAAGCCGTCAAACTCGCTGTGGATTCGGGGATCACCACGTATATCGCGAGTGGACGGAAAGCCGGCCAGATCGCGGCCATCACCAAGGGCAAGGATATAGGGACAAAGTTTGTGCCACGTCTCCTCGACAAGAATCGCGTTTTAAAAGATTCACGACCATGAGTGACCTAAAGGAGACCATTCTTTCCTACGGAAAACGGGCTCGGATCGCAGCACGCAAGCTCGCTCGATTAAGTGCGCAGCAGAAGGATGCTGGGCTTCTGGCGATGGCAGATTCCATCTTGACACATGAGCGAGAGATTTTGGAGGCAAACGCTGAAGATGTGAAAAAAGCCGTGGAACGCGGGCTTTCCGCGGCCATGGTGGACCGCCTCACGCTCGATTCCAAGCGCATCGAAGCGATGAGCAAAGGCATCCGCGAAGTGGCCGCTTTGGAAGATCCAGTGGGGAAGGTAATCCTCGAATGGACGCGACCAAACTCGCTGAACATCCGAAAGGTGCGTGTGCCCATTGGAGTGGTTGGAATTATCTACGAATCCCGCCCCAACGTGACCAGCGACGCGGCGGTGCTTTGCACCAAGACGGGTAACGCGACGATTTTGCGGGGTGGCTCCGAATCTATACGGTCCAACCTTGCCATCGCCGCGGCCCTTTCGCAGGGCGCATCTTCGGCAGGCTTACCGGAAGACGCCATCTTGCTTGTTCCGGTAACAGACCGTGTTGCGATTGAGCACCTTTGCCAAATGGATCAGTATTTGGATGTGATCGTGCCCCGCGGCGGGAAGGGCCTTATCGAAACAGTGGTCTCACACGCAAGGATGCCGGTCATCAAACATTACGATGGCATTTGCATTCTGTATGTGGACTCGAAGGCGGACCTAAAGATGGCCGAAGAGATTGTGCTCAATGCCAAGTGCCAGAGGCCCGGAGTTTGCAACGCAGCGGAAACAGTTCTGGTACACCGTGCGGTTCTCCACGAGTTCATCGAAACGACCGGCAGAGCCCTCGCCACCCGAGGCGTACAACTTCGATGCGACCCAAGGTCGCTTGCTTCAGCCAATCGGATCCCCGAGTTGAATGGTTTGGTAAGAGCGGCAACGCCTGATGATTTTCGAACCGAATTTCTTGATCTGATACTCGCGATCAAAGTGGTGGACAGTCTCGACGAAGCAATCGAGCACATCGAAACCCACGGTTCACACCACAGCGATGCGATCATCACGGCCGACACAATTGCGGCTGAACGCTTTCTGTCGGAGGTAGATTCCGCGACCGTATACTGGAACGCCTCGACACGGTTTACCGATGGAGGCGAGTTCGGGTTTGGTGCTGAAATCGGGATTTCCACGGATAAATTACATGCGCGTGGGCCGATGGCTTTAGAGGAATTGACTACTTATAAGTATCAGTTAAGAGGTACGGGTCAGGTAAGAAACTAAGTCATCCATGCAAATCTATCAGAACAAGCAGTCCGAGAGGAGTACCCCCCGAACTTCCTTGTTTCACACCGCTCTCATTTGCATTTCGCTCTCTGCGTGTGCCACCGCGGGCAAGATGGACAGGGAAGGTTTTGAATCCACCAACCTTAAAATGATGGAGGCTTCCATCACCCGAGATCAAGCGGTCATCCAGCCGATGCTAGCCCCAGATTTTACTTGGCGCGAGGACGATGCCCCTTTGACGGAGACGCCTTTTGAGTTTTGGAACCGTCAGAGCCTGTGGGGTACGCTTAACAAACTTCTCAACCAGAAGCCCTTCGACTCAGCCGGCTTAAAAATTGTGCCTCGCGATGCGAAGAGCGCTTCATACACCGGACCAAGGTTGGCTTGGAGAAAGGTGGGCGATGAGTGGCGTTTGGCTTACTTCTACCCAGGCTCGACACCTCTGTAATTCGAGTAGAGCGATTTCATCGGCTTAAAAAGTCAGCGGCTGCGGATCGGAATTCATCATCGCCAGGGGCCCTGCCAGTCCTTTGGATCCAGCCGGCGACGAAAGATTTTCCCCAGTCATAGTATGCTCGGTGGGTGTGATAAATGGGCTGCTTTTCCCCTCTGTCATCAATCATCCAAAAACCAGTCTGTGAGCCGTCAGGCGATACCTCATTGTTGTAAAGTTCCCAGTACAGGACAAACGGGCAACCCCACTCCAGACCGGCACGCATGATCGCGCGTGACATCGAGTCTTGCTCGATAGGCGTGCGCTTCTTCCCGCCCCCGCGGATTAAGGGAAAACCGTACTCCCCAATAAACACGCGCCTCCCGCGAATGCCTGGTTTGTACAGGAGCTTTGACTCAATGTAATCCAAAGCCGATTTCAAGTCCTTGGGATCCGATTCGTTAGCGGAATCATATGCGGAATACGACACGAAATCCACGGTCACTTTTGGCAATACCAGATTAACTAGCGCCGGACGCCCCTCGTCCCGAGCGAGTACGACATGATTCACCTCGGTGTAATGCCACGCATTTACCCCCGAGTGAGGGGTATCCCGCTTCGCATCGTCAACCGCCCGCTGACGGGTATTCAGCCAGTCGACCATGCCCTGCACAGCGACGGGAGTCACACGCGCATCATCCTCGCGGCGGACAGTGTGCCGCAACATCCCATCACCCTCCCAATGTCCAAGGTAAAACGTCTTCCCTGACCCCGAATACGTCCTCAGAAGGTGCCTTACCAAATCGTAAATTTCTAGATACTCGGCCTCCCCATCTGATGATGAAAATCCCTCATGCCAGTCGCGATGGGCAAAAGCGTCCAACCAGATAACGAAGAACCCGAAGTTTTTATCAAGCACCGAGCGGTGGGGAGCGTGATCCCTCGCTAGGGCGACCAGTGAGTTGATTTCACGCGGCAACGGAGGCTCATTCCCGGGGGCCGGCCTCAGAGCGAACTTCACAACCGATGCGCCCATCGACTCGATCACATTGGCAGTTTCGAGAAGCGGATGCTGGTCGGTAAACTGATACAGCGGGCCGAAAGTCTGAGTCCCAAGGATCCAATTGAAGCGATTGGGTTTAAATTCAGCCTCAGAGGCGGCATGCGCTTTGGGCACTGGGCCAATTAGAGCCGAAATCGTTACGAAGGTCGCCGAAACACTGCGAACCAGACCACCGAATTTTCGCCGCGCAACAAGCCAAAACTTCCCGTTGGGACTTTCTTTCGTCATCCCGCCTCAGTTCACCAAGAAATGCAAAACACGGATTGCAGTGCCCTTGCTTGCTGAGTTGCGACTGCCGGCGACCCGCAATTCCAAATTGTGGGAGCCATCAGTCAAGCCCGCCGACAAAACAACTGCCCAAGGCAAATGCAAGTTACTGCTCCACTGAGTAAACAGATCCCTGCTCTGCCAATCCCCTCCATCGACTCGGTATTCTAGCTGCCCCGCGTCCGGTCCCGCAGCAACGAACACGCCTATTGCGTTTCCCGTGAAGGTGAAAGAAGCGCATTCC
>JBILLC010000335.1:0-3629 GCA_044376275.1 Chthoniobacteraceae bacterium
CAGAAGGAGGAATCCACGGTGCTATGCCGCTGGGATGCGCAAGAGGGCAAGCTGCTGAACGCGGTGGATGCGCCTTATGCGGCGTGGATTTGTGTTTCTCCCAATGGCCAGCACATCGCGGAGGCTGGATCGGATAAGAAGGTGCGGATTCGGAATGCGGAGACGCTCGAGGTGGAACAAGAAGTGAGGGTACACGAGGATTCGCTAACGGGAGTGGCTTGGCATCCCGCCCTGCCTTTGCTGGTGACGGCCTGCAAGGACGGGACGACTCGGATTTGGAGCCTTCCGGATTTCAAGAGGGTTGACGAGATGAAGGGGCAACTTCGGAACCACCCGGTGGGATGATTTGTACGACGTCCGGATCGAGATCACCGCCGACGGCCGGGAGTTAAACTTATACCGAGGGGGCGCGGTTTTGATTTTTGAGCCGGAGAGTTTTCAGGCTTCGCGTTGAGGGTCACGGAGGGCGTTGGCTGTAGGAGTGGCGGCGGCGTGGCGTGTGCGAAGGATGTTTTAGAGGTTGATCAACTCATCAACGCAGACGCTTGGATCCATTGTAAAAGCCTAGCTTACAGGCATTTTGAAGATGCTTGATGCGTTGATTCTTGCTACACAAAAATGATGCAGACTTGGTCAATCACCCTTCATGGACCTGCAGGAATTCTCAGTTCGGTGGACACCGGCGAGTCGCAATTCGTGATTGGCACTGAGACTGCCAGTGACGTGTTCAAGGCGATGGCATCGCACCACGCCACGCGTGGGTGTGGATCAGCGAAGCTGGATTGCACGAGGCGAGGGAACAGACCCTTTGCGCCGCTTTGCGCCCACTTCGGATGCTTTACATCGGATGGACGCACCGCAATTTAGCGGTCCAAAAAAAAGTCGGTTCGTTGGTGTTCGAAAGCTCGATTACCGGGAAGATTTCGCGGGGTTAAAGTCAATGCCTGAGGGCTTGCTCACAATGGGTTCGCCGCTCAACACGCCGAGTGAGACGAGGAAGCGATCGCACTCGATCAGGCATAAGTCGAGCCATCCAGTTTTTCTCCAGAAAGAGTGATCCTCGTTGTCGGCAACTAACATGGTGGCCTTTGTCCCGGACTTTCGCAGGGCCGGCACTAACTCATCCGAAGCGGTCTTCCATGCATCCTTTTCGCCAAAAAGGAAAAGCGACGGAGCTATCCCGGACTTCAGGTGTGCGAAGACATCCACCTCTTCATCACGGTCGCGTCCCTTGATGGTGAAGGCCGGATTGAACAGGAGGTATCCCAGCACGGATGTGTTAATCCCCTTTGGGTCGGACGGATCGTCGAGCCCGCGATTTAGCGTCGCCAACATTGCGAGATGCCCACCCGCCGAACCACCCCCCACGATGACACGTTCGGGATCGACCCCAAGCTCCGTCGCATGCTCCTTGAACCAACGAATCGCACTAACGGCATCAGTGACGCAAACCCGTTTGTGTTTTCCGCCCGGGCCGAGTGTCTTTAGTTCGGCTTTTGGATGCATGTAATAGTTGGCTGTGGCAGCGACGAGGCCGCGCTTTGCAAAATATTCGCACGCACTGCTGAATTGCCCCAGATCGCCCCCCAACCAACCGCCACCATGGAACAACAGCACGCCGGGCACTCGCTGTGAACTGGGATTATGATCCGGAGGGAAGTAAATATCGATACTCTGCGCCTGATCATGTGAGGTCTTGTAAACAGCTGTTTTTTTCGAATTGCCGCGCAGGCTGGGATCTTGCGCGGCGTTCGCGCCCTGCGGAGCGCATGCCAGCAACGCCAAAAGGGTGACGAGAATTTTCACCTTTCGAAACTGCTCAGTGGATCCAACACCGAGGAGCTTCATTCGTGCGTGCGAGGCGTGAAATTGAGTCGGTGCATTCTTTTGCTGGTGTTTATTCATAAAGCTTCAATTGGTTGCCCTCAGGCGCTATGTCCGGTGTGTTTTTCGAGCTGCATCGGGCGGTCGGTTAAGGGTCCGACGCTGCCGTACTTCCAGCTTTTTTCGAAGCTGCGAACGCAACTATCGCATGTTGAAAAAATCAAAGGGCGGGAGCGGGGGTGAGTCATGGAACCGTGAAAATAATCCCAAACATACCGTCTGAGGCTGACAAATTTTGTGATAAATCGGACAGGCAATTCCCGAGAGAGTGCGTTCTCAAAAGAGGATTCCAGCACAGTCCGCCTCAGCGCTGAAAGCGCTGGAGGCGCTAAAACAAGGAAAGACACAACCGCTAGTCCAGTCCGAAAAGCAGCTGCAAAACATTCACTTCGTGATACTCGCACCGGACCGGGCGAGAGGCGAGGGGACCGACCCTTTGCGCTCTTTTCGGATGCTTTACATTGGATGAAGGCCCTGCAATTTTGCCCACACCTCGAGCCGGTTCGTTTGCTGTCGAACAAAAAACATTCGGCCAGAGACAGTCCACCTTCACCCCTCATCCAACACCATGTCACCATCCCCCCATGTCCAGTCTCGACGCGACTTTCTCAAAGGCACTTCCGCCGCCGCCCTGTCGCTTGGATCCGGCTTGATCGCCCCGGTTGGATCCTCGGCGAATGCCGCGATTACGCCCTCCGGAAAAATCCGACTCGGCCTCATTGGCTGTGGCGGCCGAGGCTCCGGTGCCGCGCTCAATGCTCTTCGGGCCGATTCCAACACGGAGTTGTGGGCCGTGGGAGACGTGTTTCCTGAGCCGATTGAAAAAGCATGTGCCACTCTTGAGGCTGAGTTTCAAACAACTCCAGGGCGCTTTTCAGTCCCGCAGGAAAGGCGGTTTGTCGGGCTGGATGCCTACAAAAAAGTGCTCGCCTCAGAAATCGATCTTGTGCTTCTCGCCACCCCGGGTGGATTTCGTCCCATGATGCTCGCGGCGGCCGTTGACGCCGGAAAACACATCTTTTGCGAGAAACCGATGGCGGTGGATCCCGCCGGAATCCGCAGCGTGATGGATTCCGTCAAAAGAGCGGAGGAGAAGAGACTAGCGATTCGCGCGGGGTTCAACATGCGGTTCGAGCCAGCATATGTGGAGGCCATGCGACGGGTTCATGACGGGCAGATCGGCGATGTTGTCGCAATTCATGCAAGCCGGATGGGTGGCCGTTTGGCGCGCTTCAGCGGGGACCGTTTGCCAGGGCAAAGCGACTTGGAATGGCAGCTTCGAAACTGGCATCATTTTTGTTGGCTTTCGGGCGACTTCATTCTCGAGGTGAGCGTGCACAGTATCGACAAGATTTCATGGGCGATGAAGGATGAGCCTCCTGTCCGCTGCGTGGCAACGGGCGCTTTTCACCAGCAGAAAGTCGGCGATATCTGGGATCAAATGGACATCACTTATGAATACGCCAATGGTGCCATTGCAGTGATGCGGTCGCGTTACGAAAACAATTGTCACAATGAGCACCGCGACCTGATTATCGGGACCAAGGGCCGTCTGGAGCTTGGCTGGGGCACGGCGAAGATCATGGGGGCGAATCCGTGGCGCTACGAAGGCCCCAAAGTAAGTTCTCATCAGATTGAGCACGACACGTTATTTGAATCTCTGCGCGCCGGACAAATCCCGAACGATGGACACCGGATGGCATCGAGTACGTTGATGGGAATCATGGGCCGGATGTCTGCCTACA
>JBILLC010000135.1:0-5994 GCA_044376275.1 Chthoniobacteraceae bacterium
GAGCGCGCTTGCCACCTCCGATGAACCCGTGGGTGACAAGGTCAGCGCCGAGCCTGTGATCTGGGCTTACGAGCGCGGGAAAGGCCGAGTTGTGGCCTCCACGCTGGGACACTTTGACTGGACCTTTGATGACCCGTTTTTCCGCGCCATTCTTTTGCGAGGCATTGCATGGGCCGCAGGCGATTCACCTTATCGCTTCGATCCTCTCATCCTACGCGGCATACCGCTAAAAGACTAACCTTGAGCCTTCCAAGCCCCATCCCATCTTTCTAAAACGCCATCTCTGCACCGCCGCCCTGTTGCTCGGGCCTTTGGCCATGATCAATGAGACGCGGCACCTCAAGATGGTGCGGACGTCCGTGAGCCGAAAAGCATGCTTGGCGCGCCCCGCGATCATAGCGCGTCATACCGCGCGCGAGCTGTGGAAACGGTGCAAAACGTGATTTCCTATCACCCCAATCTTGCGCCGCCTTCTCATTCTTCCATTTCTCTTCGTCAGCGCGGGTTTCGCTCAAACCGCAGATCCCCAACCTCTCGTGAACAAGGCCCTGTCTGCCGTCGGCGGGAGGGACAAGCTGCTCAAGATTTTCCGCATCCGGGAGATCTTCCACTTCGGCGGCACACCCAATCCGGCGCCGTCTGTGCCGAGCTTATTCGCGAGCTGTTAGGAACTGAGGAGAGCGTCAGCATGGATGCGCTGTGGCTAAGAATCGGACGCTGTATTAGCGCGAGACGCGTGTGTCATTCAGGAGGGCGCTTCGAGGCGCGCTTAGACCAAAGGATTCACAACTTCGAGGAAGTCGAATTTTTTAAAATCGGTATCTGCTGTGTAAAATCTCCGCACCCCGTGCTGCCTCAAAATTGTGGCAATGTGCGCGTCGGGCACCAGATTCCCGAAAACGCAGGCCGACTTGGCCACCTCCGCATAGTCCGGAGCGAACGAATCCGTTTCTTGAATGACGCGCGCCCGCGGGAGCCCAAGCAGTTTCTGGATATTACCCCACGCGATAGCGGCCGACATGGGGTTTGTAAAAATCGAGGGATGCGTCGCGATGCGCTGGTAGGCCATCAGTACCGGCCAGGTAAGGCACAAAATGTCCGAATCTTTGCTTCGCTCGATCAGAAATGCTTTGGCTCGGGTGTGAAACTCAGAGCCTTCGTCAGAGGCGTAAAGGAGTAGATTCGCATCGAAAGAATAACTCATCGTCCTTCCAGCGCGCGATAGACTGCTTCCTTGTCCGCGAGATTCACTCGGGCGGACATCGGCTGAGTCTCCCAGCGAAGTTCCTGAGGCGTCTCCGTGCCGGCGCGGTTGGCAGTCAATGCTTCAGCTAAGAGTCGCGAAGCGAGGCTCCCCAGTGAGCCGCCCTCCCTGTCCCTGAGGGACTTTAACTCCTTCAAAACTGGAGTCGCCAAATCTAATGTGGTCCTCATGATGCGTGATGATATTTTTAAAAGCATCAGATGTCAAACTTAGGGGATCGGGAAGGACGGGGGACAGGCACTTCTCGCGGCACTTCTCGCGGCACTTCTCGCGGCACTTCTCGCGGCACTCTCGCGGCACTCTCGCGGCACTCTCGCGGCACTCTCGCGGCACTCTCGCGGCACTCTCGCGGCACTCTCGCGGCACTCTCGCGGCACTCTCGCGGCACTTCTCGCGGCACTTCTCGCGGCACTCTCGCGGTAATTCGGCGGGGACAGGCGAGGCGGGGACAGGGACAGGCAATTTTTGTGCGGACCTTCGCTCGCGGCAATTCGGCGGGGACAATTCGGCGGGGACAGGCAATTTTTGTGCGCGGCGGGGACAGGCAATTTTTGTGCGGACCTTCGCCTTTGTTCGTTACGATCCGGACTTTGACAAGCCCGGCTTCGTCACAAGGCACCGAACCTCGCGCTGTATCCATCCCCTAGCTGCAAAGGCTGCTTGTCATTCAAGGCCAAGTCGTCCGTCATACAAAGCGCTAGTTGATTCTCCTTTCCCTATTCTTCTTTTCAAGATCACGCCACCACAGCACCCCATGAAGCCCAGGCCTGTGTCTCGACGCACGTTTTTCGCCACCGCGCTGGCAGGCGGTGCCGCAAGTCAGATCCCCCTCCACGCCGACGGAATCAAAAGCGGCCAATTCAACGAGCCAGCGCGTGACATTCCGCTCGCGGAGGATGCCGATGTGATTGTGTGCGGAGGTGGTCCGGCCGGCGTCTCTGCCGCCATCACCGCTGCGCGTGCGGGAGCGAAGGTGCGACTCTTTGAATGGCGAGGCTGTCTGGGCGGGGTTTGGACTGCGGGCCTGCTCGGGTATTTTCTGGACTTTGACAAGCCCGGCTTCGCCAAGGAGCTGCGCGAAAAGCTCGACGCGCGCAATGCACGGGCAAACTCGAAGAGCGCGAGCCGTTTTTGTTACGACCCCGAGGCGCTGAAACTCCTTCTTGAAGAGTTGTGTGTGGAGGCAGACGTGAAATTCCAGTTTCACACGCGGGTCTGCGCGGCCTTCAAGGAGGGCGACCGCCTCAGCACCATCGTCACGGAGTCCAAATCTGGCCGGCAAGCATGGAAGGCGCCTGTTTTCATCGACACGACCGGCGATGGCGACCTTGGTTTCCAGGCTGGTTGTGCGTTTGAGGTTGGCGTGGCGGAGGACTGCCCGTGCCAGCCGATGTCGCTCAACGCGCTGCTGGTGGTGAAGGACGCCGAGGCCTTACGCGAGTTCATCCGCTTCGGCGCACGGAAGGAGGGTGAGAATTCCGATGGCGAGAAAAAGGAGCGCATCAAGGAAGTGCTTGTGAGCACCGGCCACTCACCCTCTTACGGCGCGCCCACAATGTGGCATGTGCGAGACAATCTCCTCTTCGCGATGATGAACCACGAATATGGCGTGAAAGCTTGGGACGCGGCCGAGATCACCGCCGCGACGGTGCGCGCCCGCGCGGAGATGAACAAGATGGTGGCGAACCTCCGCCATCTCGGCGGGCCGTGGGAAGGCATCCAGATCGTCGCCACCGCCGAGCAGATCGGCGTGCGCGACGGCCGCCGCATCAAGGGTCGCTACACCGTGCTGCAGGACGATCTCACCAGCGGTGCACGGCATGAAGATGCCGTGGTGCGCGTGACTTTTCCCGTCGACGTTCATGCCCTCAGTGCGGAGCACAACACGAAGCACCCCTTCATGCCTAAAAATATCGCGATGAAGCCTTACGAGATTCCTCTGCGGGCCCTGATAGCGAAAGAGGTAGACGGCCTACTGATGGCAGGGCGTTGCATCAGTGGCGACTTCATCGCGCACTCCAGTTACCGTGTCACTGGGAATGCCGTGGGCATGGGAGAAGCTGCAGGCGTTATTGCAGCTCTCGCAGCCGCCTCGAAGCGGTTGCCTCACCAAGTCGCATGGAGCGAGGGCCAAGCCAAGCTGAAGGCTATCGGGCAGCGCGCGTGAGCGGAGGCCCCTGTCATCTTGTCGCAATTCCACCTTGGTTATCTTCCCTGTTCACCGCATTAAAATGTGCCAAAACGATCAGTGCGTTTTCTGCAGGCGGTCGATTAGGTGGTTTAAACACAGCACTCCTGTGGTTTCGGAAACTCGATAGCTCTTACGGCTGGAGATACCCACAAAGAGGCGGTCTAATTTCAGGTCCGCGCTGGCAGAACCCGTGGAACGTGCATTGGTGCGTCCCAGTGGTTCGTAAGCTTCAAGTGGTGGAGGTAAGGGGATTCGAACCCCTGACCTTCTCATTGCGAACGAGACGCTCTACCAACTGAGCTATACCCCCTCTCTTGAGCTTTCTAGAACCTTCTAGATTTTATTGTCACGGTCTGCAAGAACAGACACTTCTCACGCTTTACTCTGAGGGCTTCAATGATGGTCAGGGTTTCTTCATTCTTGTAGAGGGGTAAAATTTGCGATGATCAAAATGTCTCCCTTCGACATCACGCCTTACCCGATTCACAGATGAGGCATCGGATCATATATGGACAGTAAGAGCGGCCCCACAGTTCGGGGACATCATGATTACTCGTGAGGCACCACTGGGCGAAGTATGTCCCCTACCGAATGGACGGAAAGTATGTCTTGGGCAAAGACTGATGCTGTATCGGCCATCTGCGTCAAAAACTGACAGCGGCGAAGTCGTGGGGCGGGCCACTGGGAGGTGAAACGATGAACGCCACTCCCCCTGGGACCGCGGAGCCCCAGCTCCGCATCGACGCCCCTAACACGGAGGCACTCGCGCGAGAAAACGCCGAGCGAGGAGCGGTAGTCCAAGCGGAGCTGGGGCTCCGCGGTCCCAGGGAAGAAACTGGCGTGCGGTGGTATTCTCGGGGATATCTGCCCCACTACGACGACATTCAAAAATTCCAAACCGTTACATTCCGCCTCGCCGATTCCTTGCCCGCGCAAACGCTTGCCGAACTGGAAGCAGAACTCGAACGCCATCCCCCCTCCCAACGCGATGCCCACCGCAGAAAAAGCCTCGCCCAATGGCTTAATCAGGGCGCCGGTTGTTGCGCACTGCGCCACCCCAAAGTCGCCAAGGTCATGCAGGAGACGCTGCTCAAATTTGACGGAGCACGCTACCGCCTTATCGCGTGGTGTATCATGCCAAACCATGTTCACACCTTGATTCAGCCTCACACCAATCTCTCGCGCGTCTTGCAATCGTGGAAATCGTTCACAGGACGTTGGGCACTGGCGCACAATCGAGAGCTGCAACTCGGAATCTCGGGCGAGCGCTTTTGGATGCCAGATTACTGGGATCGTTACATCCGTGACCAAGAACACTTCTCAAAAGTCGTGGACTATATTCATCAAAATCCCGTATCAGCCGGTCTTTGCCAAAAAGCGGAGGACTGGTTGTGGTCTAGTGCAAGATTTTCCCCTGGGACCGCGGAGCCCCGGCTCCGCATCGGCGCCCCAAACACCCAAAACGTCCGCAACGGGGAAGCAATCGACTGGGAATACTCCCGGAGAGATGGGAACGTCCAAGCGGAGCTGGGGCTCCGCGGTCCCGGGAAGGAGCCTCAATGACGACCACCGCCGAACGCCACACTCTTGCGTACACGCACTAGACATCACAAAAGAGGATGTAGGAGCCAATGCAATCCGGTGTCGCGTTCGTTGCTTTTGAATCAGGAGTTGGCGAAGAGGCCACCGGAGTTTCTGGAATACACCGTGGTGCACGAGCTGATGCACCTGCTCGAGCCGCCGCACTAAGATTGCTCCCGCTTTTTCACTGACTTCACGAGTCAATCGTCCCTACGCTGGGCGCATGCAAAAATCCGATGGAATGAACTACGCGCCCGAAGGCAAGCCAGCACCTGTTGTGGGTCCAGGTGAGTTTGTGTTTGCCGCGGTCGCCTTGGATCACGGGCACATCAACGGTCAGTGTCAGGGACTCACCGAGGCCGGAGGCGAGTTGCGCTATGTTTACGATCCCGATCCCGCCAAGGTGGAGGCGTTCTGCAAACGATTCCCCACCGCAAAACCCCTGCCCAGCATCGACGCCGTACTGGAACGCAAAGATGTCCAACTGGTGAGCGCCGCAGCTGTTCCCAGCGAACGCGGACCGCTCGGACTTCGCGTCATGGATGCCGGCAAAGATTATTTCACCGACAAAACACCATTCACCACTCTACAGCAACTTGCCGATGCTCGGACAAAAGTTGCGGACACTGGTCGGAAATACATGGTTTATTACAGTGAACGTCTGCATGTGGAGTGTGCTGTCCGTGCCGGCCAGTTGATTGACCAGGGGGCGATTGGGCGCGTCGTGCAAGTGCTGGGCTTGGGGCCACACCGCAGTTCACCCGCCTCCCGGCCGGACTGGTTTTGGTTGCGTGAAAAAACCGGCGGGATTCTTTGCGACATCGGTTCCCACCAGTTCGAACAGTTTCTCCACTACACAGGCGCGTCGAGCGCACGGGTGATTCATGCTCAGGTGGCCAATTACCATCACAAGGACCGCCCCGAGTTCGAAGACTGGGGCGAGGCGAATTTGATCGCC
>JBILLC010000136.1:0-5982 GCA_044376275.1 Chthoniobacteraceae bacterium
GTTCATTTTCTCATCCGAAAAAACACGGGTCCTTGGCCAAAAACGTACCCGCTAGATTGTGACGTGCATGAAGTGGTCCAAGACGGCTTCCTCCGAGCACTCGGAGAGGTTTTTCGGAATCACCCGGTGCAGGTGCGCGCGACACACCTCCGGCAGCGCTTTCACCAGCGCCTTGTGGATGTCCGTCGGCGCTGACAAACTCCACATCTCGGGCTTTTGCTCCTGCAATATTTGATTCACCTTCGAGGCGATCAACTCCACCGCCTCCCGCGTCGCCGTCACATTCAAATGCTTGTCCGGCGGCGATCCCCCAAGCTGCATCGGCCTGGCACCCGATGCACCCGACCCGCCCGTCGGCGCAAAGGAACCCGCCATGTCTGATAGCTGTTCCACAGGATGCTGGCGGGGCTTCACAAAGGAAAGCTG
The DNA here is from genome assembly GCA_044376275.1 of Chthoniobacteraceae bacterium. Taxonomy (GTDB): domain Bacteria; phylum Verrucomicrobiota; class Verrucomicrobiia; order Chthoniobacterales; family Chthoniobacteraceae; genus Chth-196. The sequence goes on from JBILLC010000136.1 coordinate 427, forward strand.
ATCGGTCCACTCGATCCTGGGCTGACGCTTGGAGAAGTCCCGCACGAAGCTGGGGGTTGGAAGATCAACGCTTGCGATCCACCCCGCCTTCAATGTGGCGCGGTCGGTAATGACGATAAAGTGTGGGCGTAACATTTTAAATTTTGGAATTCATGGGTTTTGTTTCCGCATCGGGACAGATCCAAAGCCACCCCACTTGAGCCCCCCGCCCCTCCCCGAGCGGAGCTCTTTGAGAATCTTGACTCCTTTGATCTGAACGATGCCTTCTCCATCCCTACGGAAACCGAACTCCTTTTGGGGCTCGAGAACGTGACAGAAAAAAGCGTTTTTTTTTTTCGATCCATCAGTAGCCTCACCCTCTCGATGAGCCGGCATATCAGGCAACCGCACGACCACGCACTTGAAGCAACCCACACGCGGACTCAGGGCGCAGTGCCGGGCCTTGCGCTCTCGAACCACCCCGCTTCGCCTGCCGTCCCCAAACAATCCTTCCTGCGACAAACGCTGCTGGGCGCATGCACGCTCTCACTTCTGGCCGTCTGCGGTTTGGCTCAAACCTCGACGCCGTCCAAAAATATGAGCTGGCTTGAGAATGAAAGTATCAAGCTGGGCGTCGACCTTTCCATGGGCGGCGCGATCACCTCGCTCTCAGGCAAGGCGGACGGGCGCGAACTGGTGAACAACTTCGACCACGGGCGCCAGATTCAAATGTCGTTTTACAGCGGTCCTGTTCCCTTCGCTCCCAAGGGGAAACAGCCACATCCCGCCTGGCGCGCCCTCGGCTGGAACCCTGTTCAATCGGGCGACTGGGCTGGAAACGCATCGCGTGTTCTGGAGCATTCCAACGACGGAAGCCGCATGTACACCCGACTCGTTCCGATGCAATGGGCGTTAGAAAACGAGCCTGCGGATTGCGAGCTTGAAAGCTGGGCTCATTTGGAAGGGAACGTCGTATTCCTGCGTTACAGAATCAGAAACCTAAGGTCTGAAAAGACCCCGTACTCGGCGCGCCATCAGGAGATTCCTGCGATATACACAACCGGTGCATTTTCCCGGGTGATGACTTACGCCGGAGACGCCCCATTTCGTGGGGGACCGCTTAGCCAGTGGCTCGATCCGGGGCCACCGTGGAGGAGTTTTTCCGCCACAGAAAATTGGGCTGCGTTGGTGGACGCCAAAGGCTGGGGGCTCGGAGTTTGGCAACCTCTAAGCACCTTTTGGAAGGGCGGCTACGTGCCGGGCGAGGCTGGTAAGATCGGAGTGCGCGACAACGCCACCGGATACCTCGCCCCAATCGCTCTCGAGCAGATGGATCACAACATTGTTTACGAATACTCAACCCGCTTGATCGTCGGTCCGGTGAGCGCAATCCGAAACACGGTTGAAAGCTGGGAAAAGGGGCGGGAACTGCCGATGTACCGCTTCGATCATCATCGGGCGGGATGGACCGTTCGCGGTGGAAAAGATGAGGGCTTTCCCCTGACCGGCACTTGGCGAATCACTGCTCAGTCCGCAACGGTGTTCTTAGACAGTCCGTCGATTTTCTGGCGCGCCGATAAAGCCGCGACCTTGAAAGTGAACGCATCGTTGCAATCCGACCTTGGTCGGTTGCGAGTGGCATGGAAGTCGTTTCGAGCCGAAGAATCAGAGGCAAGCGCGGTATTTTCAATCCCCACGCGAGGCGCGCGGGCGGAGCATAGTTTCACGCTCAAGGGACAGCCGAACTACCAGGGGGGGCTGCAAAAGCTGATGTTACGCTTCGAAGGACTGAAGCCCGGCGACAGTATCGAAGTTGAATCGATACGCCTATCGCCGTAGCGGCCGCTCCAGCGCGATAGAGATCTCTCCGATATTGGATCAGAGCCGATCTTTAAGCGAATTGAAGGCGCGGATCCTCGGCAATCACCTCCGCAAGCGAAGGCCAGCCGGTCTCGTCCAAGGCCTGAAAAGCGTTCAGGTAAATGCCAACCAGCGTCGTCCCGTGTTTGTCGCAAAGTTGCGAAACGATCTTTTGAACCTCCTGCTTCGGAGGGGCTTCAGGCAGCGACTCCAACGTGCCGTTCTCATCATGCGGAATGTTGAATCCATCCAAAAACTCGCACAACAAAGCCTTGTGGGCGCCCACCAACCAGACTTGCAACAGGTGAGCGGCGATCCCATCGTTGGCACGCCGGTTGAGCTGTTCAACGATCCATTTGTGCTGATCAGAGCGCGGTTTACGCTCGATGAAAACGGGCCGCAACTTCTTGGCTTGAGCCAGCGATTCGATGGTCGCCTTGTACAACGGCTTTTCGTTCGCCTGCAGAAACTGGCAAAGCGACTGGCCGGCTTCTGTTGGCATTCTGCTGAAGATCTCGTGGGGTTTTAACATGTTGAAGCTTCGGTTTTGTAGAGTTTCGCGTCCCGGGGGACTTCGCTGAGGGTTCGCTGAGGGGGAGCCTCCTGATCTTAACTTTGCTGCTGTGCTGTGCGTTGCTCGGAGGACTGCACCGGGGCAGATCCCCGCGACGCTCGACTCGCAGCCCGCGAGAGCAAGTCCGGCAAACGCGCACTCGCCCAGGCAAACAACGTTGGCTTGGCAAGCTCGAAGACAAACGAGGCGGCATCCCAGACTCTGGCAGAGCGTCCGGTCCGGTCGGCTCCGGTGGTCCCTGTTGAATTGCTTGCGCCGCCCTGCGCTGCCCCAAGGCCTCGGCCCAGCACCCGGGACGTCAAGTACCCAAGGACGACAGCCCCCGCGATCCACGCGATCTTGTTCTCACGCACATTGCGACGCAATTGCGCAACAACATCGAGGGACTCCTCGCACTGCGCAATTGCGCTGCGCATCTCCGACCGTGAGATCTCAAGTTCCGCGATCAGCGAGGCCTTGCGGCGGTCGATTTCAGCCATGATTCATCCTTTCTGAATTCCTCCAGCGACAGTGGAAACATCGGTTGTTTGAGCCAGCCGCGCGCCCCGCGTAAAACCATCCAAGCCGACAACAAGTGCAGCCCGCCGAATGCCGCCGCGATCCATATCCACGAGAAGGTGCTGGAACAGAGCTGCGCCAGACCAAAAACAATCGCCAGACACAGAAGCAGGTATCCCGCGAGCGTTAGAGTCAAGGCGATGGCCGCCAGCAAAAGCACCCCAGCGATTTGGGTGAGCGCATCCCTGCCCTCCGCACCCGCCAGCTCGAGCCGCGCCTTCAGGTGGCTGAGCAAGCCAACCAACAACTCTCTGAAATGACCGGCAAGACCGGGGTCTTTGGAAGGGGCTTGGGACATGTTTCAGTGTGCGCCTGCGCTGACGGCCGGATTTCGGAATGCTCTTAACAGGTAAACCAACCGCATCCGAGGCCCGCTGGCTTTCTCTCTTTAAGCATCAAGGCCACCAAATGTCTGCCGTTTTTCTCAAAAGCCCCACCTCAAAAAAGACTCGGCGCAGCCCGCAAAAGGGAACCGCAGACAAGGAGCTCGGGGTGGGCTGCTGCGCGCTAGCCTGCGCTGAACGCGGTTCGGCACCCGGCAAGGCAAGCCCCACAAGCGCGGCTCACCTGCATTCCCGCGCCTGTTTTCGCGCCGATGTTGCGCCTATTTCCGCATTTATTTCCGAGTCATAAGGCCCACCAAAAAACCCGCTCCCAGCGCCACCAGCACCGACTTGAGCGGGTGTTCACGCACGTACCCCTCGGTCTGCTTGTGCAAAGACTCCAATCGCACCTTGGTGTCCTCAAGGGCCGCCTCCGCCTTTTCACGGATCTGCTCCGCGGTTTGGTCCGCCACATGGACCCACTCTCTGGCCTTGGTTTCCGCGGCTGTTTTAAACTCCTCCGCCGCCCTCAGGGCCTGGGCCTTGGAGGCATGTAGCTTTCTCTGCAGGGGCGATTCTTCCGACACGGCATCTTCGCCGGCATTCAGGATGTTGGATTCTGCGTTCATTTGGATCGATTTTTGAGTTGGTTTGAGTGCGGCGCGATGAGCGCCTGATTGGTGCGGGTTGTCCCCGGCGTTTAAACGATGCAGGGTGGCTTGGAAGAAACACTCCCCCGACCGGGTCGTCTGCCTCTCCGAGGACCTAAGCGCAGCAACCGGACCCACCCAGGGAATTGCTCCCACTAAAGACTACGTGTAAAAATCAAAAACGGGGCTAAAAAACGATCTCAAACGTCAGCTTTCGTTTCGTTCACTTCGCCCTGAAAGTGATCCGCGCCTTCGTCAGATCATAGGGCGACAACTCCACCTCGACATTGTCACCGGGAACGATCCGGATGAAATGCTTCCGCATCTTACCCGAAATGTGGGCCAGCACCAGTGCGCCGTTCTGCAGTTGCACCCGGAACATTGTCCCCGGCAGCACTTCCTTTACAACCCCCTGAGTCTTGATTGCTTCCTCTTTTCGCATATCCCCCCAAGCATGAACGCCCGTCCCGCGGAAAGCAACACCCGCTCACAAACTGAGCCGAACTCGACCAAACGGGATCGCCTCGACAGGCGCGTTGACCCCGGGGGGGCGGGGATCTCATTTTTTCCTAAACCCCGTAGTCTTCCTTTCCGACTTCGAGGTGATGGACCTTTTTGTGACCCAAGACCACGCCCGGCAGAGGACCGGTGGCCTGTTCACGCTCCTTGTCTTCATGCTTGCTGGAGTCGTTGGACTTGTGCACACCCTCGTGCTCCTCGCCACGGGCGGCGGTCTCGCAGACGTCGAAGCCCACTGGCGGCTGCTGCCTTGGACTTTTCCGTCCACGGTTCTGGTTCTGGCCGTGGGGGTGATTGTCAGGTTTTACGCAATCAGGCTTGGCGGGAGCCAGATCGCCCAAGATCTCGAAGGCAGACGCGTCCACCCCGCCTCCTCCGCCCCAGCCGATCGGTTGGTGCTCGAGATGGTTGAAGAATTGGCGCTGGCTTCCGGGGTCCCAATGCCCGAGGTGTGGGTTTTAGATAAGGAGCGGTGCATCAACGCTTTTGCCGCAGGAGACGAGCCCTCCCGTGCAGTCATTGGCGTCACGAGGGGAGCACTCGAGCGCCTGGCCCCGGATGAGTTGCGCGCAGTTTTAGCCCATGAGTTCAGCCATATCCTCAACGGGGACATGAAGCTTAACTTCCAGCTTCTTGCCTGGGTTCAGGGAATTTTATTCTTGGGGCTCGTGGGGCGATCGATGCTGCAGGAAGACGGCGGCCGCCGAAGCCAACGTCAAAAATCCGGCCTACAGGGCGCCTCCGCACAAAGCGGGGCGGAGGATGGCCAAACTCTTTCGGGTTTAGGGATCCTACTGATGCTTCTGGGTTCAATCTCGTCGCTATTCGGCCGGCTCATGCAGGGGGCGATTTGCAGAGAGCACGAGTTCGCGGCGGATGCGGCCGCGGTCACCTTGATGCGCTCAACAGAAGAGCTCTCGCGTGCACTTCGCAAAATTGGAGGAATGCATGATGGAGCACTCCTCGAAAGCCCGGCTGCTCCAGAGTTGGGACACTTGTTTTTTGTGCAAGCGACGGTTGGTTTCAGTTCCTTCATTTTCCCTACGCACCCATCGATCGAGGAGCGAATCCGCAGGTTGGACCCTGAATGGAC
>JBILLC010000137.1:0-5981 GCA_044376275.1 Chthoniobacteraceae bacterium
ACACCCGCCAATCATGCGTGCTTTTTCCGCTCTCATCATTTGGATGCTACTTGGCCTATACTCGGGCGCTGCGGACGAAAAACCGCGCGGGCCCGGCGGCAATAAGCAGGGCGGTGCTCGCGGACCGCAGCGGCCTCCCGGGCAGGATTCGCCCACGGACGATATTCGGGCTTTCTTCAAAACGGAAGTTCCCCCGCATTTGCTGGATGTGGTGCTAGGCCGGCCTAGCTTGACGTCGGTGACCGCAAGCATCCTTGCATACGAAAGCCGGGAGGGGATGATCGAATACGGAACCAAAGGCGGGGCCACTTTAAAAACAGCGGATTTCGCGCTGACTGCGGGCCAGCCTTTGGAGGTGGCCATCACCGGGCTTGCGCCAAACTCCGGGTGTTGGTACCGGCTTTCAACGCGCACGTCCGGAGGCGCAGGGAAGACGGAACCAGAGCACTCTTTTCGCACACAGCCGCCACCGGGCTCGCCGTTCACTTTCACACTTCAGGCAGATCCTCATTTGGACTACAACACCGATCCGACGCTGTATCTGCGCTGTTTAACAAACGCGCTTGCTGACAGACCCGCCTTTCACATCGACCTAGGTGACACGTTCATGACCGACAAGCATCGGGGGCGTGAAACCGCCGCAGCGCAGTACACAGCGCAGCGTTTTTACTTCGGCCAGATTTCTCATTCGGCTCCACTTTTCCTCGTGCTCGGCAACCACAATGCCGAGGCTGGCCGCCACGCTCGCTGCGAGCCGCGCCCGGTTTCGATTTGTCTTCCTCCACCACCTTGTGGGTGGCGCGGGGAAAGACGCGCGCGGAGGTCGCGAGGCGGCTCCGTTTTACGAATGGGGCGGAAAAGACGGCTGCGGCAACGTGTTGTTTGGGGAAAAACGTTCCGGCTGGCCGCTGCCCATCCACCAGCTGCTTTCCAAACACGGCGTTCAAATTGTTTTCCACGGCCACGACCACCTTTACGTAAAAGAGGAACTCGATGGCATGGTGTACCAAGCGGTGCCGCAGCCCGGTCATCCCCGCTACGATCACACCAGAAGCGCAGATGAATACGGATACAAGTCCGGCGTGATTCAAGGTTCTTCAGGCCACCTTCGCGTTGTGGTGCAACCCTACAAGGCCACCATCTCTTACGTCCGCTCGTATCTTCCCGCGGATGAAGCGGCCGAGCGCCGGAACGCCGCCGTTTCGCACACTTACGAGGTGGCCCCTTTCACCAAAATCAGCAACTGAAGCGACGCGAAGAACACGCTCGCAACCGATGCACAGCGGGAATCAGACGCCACCGAGCCCTGGAAGTTTCGGAGCCGAGGGCAAATAGATTTTCGGAATGCCATCCCGGTAAGCCTTGGAGAGGACCACATAGCGATCCGCCCAGGTGACCAGCGCGCGTTGCTCCTCCAAGGTAAGCGTCCGGACCACTTTGCCGGGCGAGCCGAGAAAAAGGGATCCGGGCGGAATCCGCGTTTCTGCGGTGACAAGTGCGTTGGCGCCTACGATCGAACGGGCCCCGATCACCGCACCGTCCAAGACCACCGCCTTCATTCCGACAAGCACCTCGTCATCGATGTGGCATGCGTGCAAAACAGCCGCATGTCCAACGGTTACAGACTGACCGAGCGTGGTTCCAAACTGATCTGCCACGTGGATCACAGCGCCATCCTGCACATTTGAACGCGGGCCGATCACGATATGATTGAGGTCCGCGCGCAGAACACACTGAAACCATACGCTGGACTCCGGACCCGTGGATACGTTTCCAATCAGCGTTGCATTGGGCGCGAGGAAAGTGGTTTCCGCAATGCTCGGAGTAGCTGCGGCGTATTGTTGAAGGCGCGTTTGCATGGGTGAATTCACCGGACTTTACAAAAGGGCATTATGCCTCTCGCATGCCGCGTGGCATGCACGCGGCCCGAGTAAAGTTAACCTTTGTTTTGTTTTGATATTAGTAGTTTTTGTTTGACGCTGTATCAGCGCTTTGGCAAACGCCTACATAGTCTCCAAGGAATAACTCCTTCCCCCCTAAACACAACCCATACCCCAGGCAGTTACAAACCCCTATGAACAAAACCGACCTCGTTGCAGCCGTACAAAAAAATCTTGGCAAAGAAACCACTCGTGCTCTCGCGGAACGCGCCGTCGAAGCGGTCATTGATGGCGTCAAATCGGGTCTCAGGAAAGATCGTCTGGTTCAACTGGTCGGCTTCGGCACATTCAAGGTCACTACCCGCAAGGCCCGCATGGGCACCAATCCCAAAACCAAGGAGAAGATCAAAATCAAGGCATCAAAGGGTGTTCGCTTCTCTGCGGGCAAAGATTTAAAAGCCAAGGTCGCCAAGGTGGCTTCTTAATTTTCGGAGATTTCCCTCCAACCCCCGAGGCCCCCCGTTTTGATTCACAAAACGGGGGGCTTTCTTTTGCCTTGATCGAGGTGCAAAAAGCTTCTTGCTAGGATCCTTGATTGGAATGCATCCATCCAGAAATCGAGTCCTGCCGCCGGTGCTACTCGCCGGCTTTTGCTTGGTTGGAGGATGGATGTTTTTCCAGCTTAATGACCTGCAGTCCGCTGCTGGTGGCGCATCCGGCCCGTCCCCTGAGATGCTCTCCATGCGTGCGGCGCGCCTCTCCGCCGTGATTGGCGCCGAATCGCTGTTCGCGTTCGGATTGCTCCTCTTTGTGCTTCTCCACAAACCTGCCCAGCCCTCCACCCGAGAGTCTCCGACTTCGAGCGCCACTTCCGACTTGGTGGAGGCACCTGCGGATGCGCACAACAGGCGGCCAGAAACTCCCGGTTCAGCCCATGAAATTATTCAGCAACTCGTTCAACTGCTGGAATACGCCCCGGCTCTCGTTTACATCAAAAACGCGTCAGGCCAGTACCTCGCAGCCAACCGTACTTTCGCGGATTTGGTGAAACAACCGCTTCAGCAGCTCGCAGGCCAGACGGATACAACCATCCGATCTCCTTCGCTCGCGAAAGAAATCGCGGATCTCGAGCGCGACGTGCTTGACTCCGGCCTGACCAAAAGAGTGGTGGAGGAGTTCACGCTTTCCAACGGTGCGACCGTCCACTGGCGCGTGTTTCGGTTTCCCCTAGACATGCCTGACGGTGAACGTTTTCTGGCAGCGATTGGACTCGACGTTTCGCGGGGGGTCCGAGCCGAGGTAGAGCTTGAGGAAGCACGTGACGCCGCTCTGCGGTCAGCCAAACTTAAAAGCGAGTTTCTCGCCAACATGAGTCATGAAATTCGAACGCCGATGAATGGCATCATCGGCATGACCGGCCTCCTGCTCGACACCGATCTCACAGCCCGGCAACGCGATTTTGCACAAACCATCGCTCTGAGCTCGGATGCATTGCTCACGATTTTGGACGATGTACTGGACTTCTCCAAGATCGAGGCCGGGATGCTTTCGTTTGAAACCATTGATTTCGAACTCGAATCCGTGGTCCATGGCGCCACGGATCTTCTAGCCGAGAAAGCGCATCAAAAAGGCCTTTCACTGGCCGTGCTATGCGAGCCCTCGGTTCCCCGCTGGTTAAGGGGTGATCCGGGACGCCTGCGGCAGATTCTCATGAATCTGCTTGGGAACGCCCTGAAGTTCACCAAGGAGGGAGAGGTGGTTTTATCCTGCCGGCTCGAAGACTGTACCGCGGATCCGAGCGACAGGGTGACCTTGCGTGTGGAAATCCAAGACACCGGCATCGGAATTGAACCGGAAGCTCAAAAACATCTGTTTCAGGCATTCAGCCAGGCGGATGGCTCCACTACACGCCGCTACGGCGGCACGGGACTCGGACTTGCCATCTGCAAACAACTTGTTTTGCGGATGGGCGGACAAATTGGGGTCCGCAGCATTCCGGGCGTCGGTTCCACTTTTTGGTTCACTGCAAAATTCGGCACTTCGAGCGTACAGGCGTTCGACCCGCGCTCCCCGGATGGCGGTTATTTTGCAAGCCGCCGATTGGATTCTTGGCGAGTTCTTGTCGCCGAACCACACACTTCGAGCCGAAGCAGCCTCGTGCTCGCACTCCTTGCTGAACACGCTGAAGTGGAGGACACGGACTCCATGACTGGTGTCCGGGACTGGGTTGCGCGACAGAACCCAAACAACCTCCACCGATGCCTGCTTCTCATTGAAGCGAGCATCTGCCGCTCAGCAGTGGATCCCGGGGATTTTCTTCAACTCTCACAGAACGGTCTGCGCATTGCACTTCTGGCGCCCTTCAAGCGAACGTCGCTCGATCAGAGCGAGATGGCTTTCGGCTGCCAGACGCTCTTCCACAAACCCCTTCGCGGCCGATCCATTGTCCACTGGCTTGCAGAGGCCTCAGGCACGCGTTCCGGCGAAGCAGAAGAACCCGCGTTGCTTGCAGAAGACTCCCTGCCCCTTGGACTGCGGATCCTTGTTGCCGAGGACAACCCCGTGAACCAGCAGGTGATTCAGCTCCAACTCGCCAAGTTTGGCTGCACGGTTGTTGGCGTCGCTAACACCGGCTGGGAGGCACTCCAATTTTTACAGCGTTACGAGATCGACGCCGTGCTGATGGATTGTCAAATGCCGGAGATGGACGGGCTGAGCGCCGCGCGCGCAATCCGCTCCTCGGATACCGCCCGAGGACAGCACACCTGGATCATCGCACTGACCGCCAACTCCATGGAGGGTGATCGCGAACATTGTCTCGCCTCCGGCATGGACGATTACTTGAGCAAACCTGTGCGCGAACCCGACCTCCTTGCAGCCCTGCTACGCGCCCACCGCCAGCAGACCAACCGCAAATCTTCCCGCACCGATCCTGCTCGAGACGAGCCTCAGGGCGACTTACGTGAACCGGCACTTCTTGATGCAGGCGCTTTGCAAAGACTTAAAGAACTCGGCGGAGCCGATGGCATGGCGCTTCTTGCAAGTCTGGCCGGGCACTTCATTCAGACGAGCAACAAACTCATAGAAGTGATGCAAAATGGCTGCGGCCGCGGCGACTGGGATGCTGTGCGACGTTCGGCACATTCGCTGCGGGGTGGCGCCCTCAACTTTGGTGCTCATGAACTAGTGGCGCTTTGCGAACAAGTAGAATCATGCGCCACCCGCGGTCTCGCAGCAGAAACCATTGTCTTCGTTGAACGCATGGCGGAGTGTTTTCAGCGCGCCTGCGCCGCACTTAACGAGCACTGCGGTGCGATTCCCTCCATCACATGAAGATCCTGATTGCAGACGACGACTTTGTTTCAGTCAAAATTCTCCAACTGGCGCTCCAAAATGAGGGGCACGAGGTTGTGGTCGCACATAACGGGCTCGAGGCGTGGAACGCTTTTGATTCCAATCCGGTTCGAGTCATCGTGAGCGACTGGCTCATGCCCGGTCTGGATGGTCTAGAACTCGTTCAACGGGTGCGTGCCCGGCCAAATACCGACTACACCTATTTCATTCTCCTGACCGCCAACAGCACCGGACGCGAAAACCTGCGCACGGCGATAGCTGCTGGTGTGGATGACTTCCTGCCAAAACCTTTGGACCGAGAAATCATTTCGATGCGGCTCTGCGTCGCCGAACGCATTTTAGAGTACGCACGCCAGATCAGGTTGCTCAAAGAACTACTTCCGATCTGCATGTATTGCAAAAAGATCCGTGATGATGGCAACTACTGGCAGCAGCTCGAAAGCTACATTCACGAACACACCGGCAGTCATTTTAGTCACGGTATCTGCCCGGATTGCCTACGCCGCGAATTTTCCACCACGCCCAGCGCATCGTCGCGGCCATGAGAAACGCCGTGGACGTCGGAAATGCGTCAGGCTGTCTGCCTGGAGGGCGCCCCACGAAAAACTGTGCGATTGTTGTTTCACCAGCTAGTCTTTCCAAGATGATCCACCCCGCGGCTATTGTCTCTCCCGAAGCGCAAATCGGCGCCAACGTCAAAATCGGCGCCTACGCCGTTGTCGAGAGCTCGGCGGTGATCGGTGAAGG
>JBILLC010000139.1:0-5975 GCA_044376275.1 Chthoniobacteraceae bacterium
GTTCTCCGATGCCCCAGAAACACGGATCCAACCACTGGGTTTTCTTCGCTTCGAAGACTGCGGGGAGGTCTTTGCGCCCGTCAAATAGTCGCCTGTGAGCGTCCTGATCTTGCCGCTTAGAATGCCATCGAGCGGACCCGAGTGCATGAGTGTTCCGCCTTGCTCACCACGGCCTGGGCCGATTTCCACAAGGTGATCCGCGGCGCGAATCACCGCCTCCTCGTGCTCCACCACCACCAGGGTGTTACCTCTATCGCGCAGTCGGCGCATCACACCGAGCAACCGCTCGGTGTCCCTCGGATGCAACCCAATGCTTGGCTCGTCCAAAACAAAAAGCGTATTCACCAGCGCAGTCCCAAGGCATGTCGTCAGGTTCACCCGAGCGGTTTCACCGCCGCTCAAAGAACGCGTTGGGCGATCAAGCGTGAGGTAGCCCAACCCGACTTCCAGCAAATAACCGAGTCGTGCTTCCACTTCATCCATTAGGAGCAACGTTGTCGGATCCTTGCATGTGTCCTTCTGTTTGATCTGCTCCCGGCACACCATCTCGTGAAGCGATTCAACCGACATGTTCAGCAATTCCGGCGCAGTGCGGCCGCACCAGCGGAAGTTCAATGAATCCGCGGCGAATCTCCCGCCTTTGCAATTCGGGCAAAGGGTGTAGGAGCGGTAACGGCTCAAAAGAACGCGCACATGCATTTTGTAACTGCGCGATTCAAGCCAATCAAAAAAACCGCGCACACCATACCACAGCCCCGCTTTCCAAAGCTCCATGCTCGGACGCGCCTCATCATCTCCGTAAATCACCCAGCGCTGGTGCGCTTTAGAAAGCCTCTCGAACGGCACGTTGGTCTTGATTTTACGCTTCGCCGCGGCGCGCATTAGATCTTCCTGGCACTCCTGGCCGCTCTCAGTTTGGAACGGCTTGATCGCACCCTCCGCGAGGCTGAGCGCCGTGTTCGGGGTCGCGCGCATCATTTCCAGGGTGATAATTCTCCCGAACCCGCGGCAGGTTGCGCAAGCGCCTATGGGATGGTTGAATGAAAAACGCCCCACGCTCGGCTCCGGAATATCCACCTCGCAGGCCACACAATGCCACCCCAACGCAAAAGTGCGCATTTTACCACCGTCGATCACCGTGATTTTCCCCTTACCAAAACGCAGGGCTGTTTCAATGGCCTCGCCCAGTCGAGCAGCGTTTTCGCGGCCGGGCGTCACACGATCCTGAATCACATGAACTTTTTCAGGAAGCCGTACAGGCGGCTCGTCGACTCGAATCACCTCCCCCTCAGCCCACACCCGCTGATAACCCTGCGCCTGCAGGAACCCGAGAAAATCCCTCGGTTCGGCTCCATCTGGAACCTTCATCGGAAACGTGATCAACACCGCAGATTTTGTTTCCTTGGAAATGGACTGCACGATCGATTGAAGAGTCGCCGGTTGTATGTGCGCAGAGCACTTCGGGCAGAAAGCGTCCACCACGCGGGGCAGCAAAAGCCGCAGGTAATCGTTGAGATCCGTCATGGTGCCCACGGTCGAGCGGGTCGACTTGACAGCGTTGACCTGTTCGATGGCGATCGCCGGAGGAATTCCGCGGATTTCATCCACTGCCGGCTTGTCCATCCGGTCGAAAAACTGACGTGTGTACGGGCTGAAGGTTTCGACATAACGCCGCTGCCCCTCCGCGTAAAGAGTATCGAAGGCGAGACTGGATTTTCCACTGCCGCTCGGGCCAGACACCACGATCAGCTTGCCAAGCGGAATGCTGAGGTCGAATCCGCGGAGGTTGTTCTGGCGAGCGCCGCGAATTTCAATGGTGCCGTTTTCCAACGGCAGAGGGGTGTTCTTACTCATGCGTCCAGCATGGTTAACACCAAATGTGCTGCCGGTCCAAAACCGTCGTCACTAACGTGCTGAATTCACAAGGCGGGTTGGTGACTTTGGAGCAACCCGCCCGAGTGGATCAATGTTCGACGCTGAAGTAGTTAGTCACCTTCTTGATCGGCCAGAAAAGGATCGCAAGTGGTATGTTAATCAAACGCAGGATTGGCAAGGCGACCCCCTTGAGAACGGGGTCGACGACACGCTGCAAAACAGGAACCCCATCGTAGACCAAAGTCAAACCGATGAGCGAAATCAAACCGATCAGCTTCTCATCTGGATGCAAATCAGGAATCGCATGCTGCAAACGGACGCCTAAGTGCTGTAATTGCTGCAAAACGCCACTGTCGACCTGCATATCCGCCAATCCGGTCCATTTATTGAAGGTTTCAACCAAAAGCAACCAACCCACCCAACCGACAAGCACATAAACTGTTTCGGAAAGAATCGGCATCTTGCGGATCACGCGCGCGGTGAAGCCTCCAAACAGTCGCAGGAAAATCACGCCGGAGACCACTGTTGAGCAAATCACCCAAACCTCCCGGGTCAAAGACACGGCCGCGACGATGTTGTCTATGCTGAGAATCAGATCGAGCAGAATCATGGACAGAACCGTACGGCCCAGCCCCCAGGTTTGCGCGCCAGCCATCTGCGTCTTTTTGCGCTTACCTGTAAAGTGCGAGCTCATCGCGTACATCATGTACGCCGCCCCCAGAAGCTTCACTCCAATGAATGCGGAAATGAAAGGGGCGGTCACCAGCAGCCCGAATATCCGGCCCACGTACGCGGCCGCTGCTCCCAGTTTGAAGGCGAGGTTCTTTTTCTCTTCAGGCAAATGCTCGGCGAGCTTTTGAACGCCGGCGATATTATCCACAGACAACAGAACTTCGATGATCGCCAGAGAGATCAGTGTCGGCGCCGCTTCCTTTAGCTCGTATAGCTCTATCATGGGTGGTTGGGTGGTTGCCGCGATTTTTACTGGGGTTTGAGGAATTTGGCCAGCGTTTCAGGATACACACTTTGCAACAACTCATTTAAAAAGCCCTCCAAGCGGGAATTGCACCCCTCCCCACCCTAGTTCATTCTCACCGATCGACGCTCAACCTTTTCCCGCCCTGCGGCACCTTTTCCCGATGGAACCCCAAATTGAATCCTTCCGTAATGAAGCACTTGCAGCAATTGCCTCAGCCGTTGATGAGGCGCAAATCGAATCCCTCCGCGTCCAGTTCCTCGGGAAGGGCGGCGGCCTGACCGCGTTCTCCGACCGGATGAGGGAGGTGTCGAAAGAGGACAGGCCGCGCATTGGCAAGGTTCTGAACGAAACCCGCTCGAGCGTCACAGCCGCACTCGACGAAAAACGGGCGATCCTGATTGCACGATCCGAATCTCTCGCCTTCGAAGGGATCGATGTTTCACTTCCTGGAACCGCCGCGACGGTCGGGGCGCTACATCCGATCACCCAACTCATGGACCGGGCAATCTCGATCTTCCGCCGGATGGGATTCGCATTGGCGGATGGGCCGGACATCGAAACAGAGTGGCATTGTTTCGACGCGCTCAACACGCCCGCGGACCATCCTGCGCGCAACGAGGCGGATACCTTTTACATGCCGGACGGCCGGTTGCTGCGCACCCACACCTCCACAATCCAAATCCGTACGATGCAGCACTGCGCACCTCCGATTCGAATCATTGCCCCGGGAGCCGCCTATCGGCGCGACGAGGTGGACGCAACTCACCTAGCCCAATTCAACCAGATGGAGGGGCTTTTCGTTGATGAGAATGTCACTCTTGGAGACTTAAGGGGAACGCTCGAATACTTTTTTCGCGAATTGTTCGGCAAAGACGCTGAATTCAGATTCCGGCCCCATTTCTTCCCTTTTACGGAACCCAGCTTCGAAGTCGACATCAAGGCCGCCGCAGTTGGCGGAGGACGCTGGCTGGAAATCGCCGGATGCGGCATGGTGGATCCGGCGGTGTTTGAAGCCGTCAACGCCAAGCGCGGCGACCGCGCACTCGATCCGGAGCGCCACTCGGGATTCGCGTTTGGCTTCGGCATCGACAGACTCGCGATGATCATGTCCGGCGTGCCCGACATTCGTTTTTTCACCGATAGCGACCAGCGTTTTCTGGCGCAGTTTTAGAGCCTCTTTTTTCCAGTTTTTTTCGATCGTATGAAAGTTTCTCTCAACTGGCTGCGCGAGTTTGTGGAATGCCCTAAGGATTCCAGCTCACTCTCTGAACTGCTGACAATGGCTGGAATTGAAGTCGAGGGCATTCACACTCAGGGTGTGAACATCGAGAAGGTGGTCGTCGCCCAAATCCTCGAATCAGACCGTCACCCGAACGCCGACAGACTCTCAGTGTGCAGGGTGGACGACGGCTCGGGGACACCGCTTCAAATCGTTTGCGGAGCCAAAAACTACAAGGTGGGCGACAAAGTGCCGCTTGCGCAAGCCGGCGCGGTTTTGCCGGGCGACTTCAAAATCAAAGTCGGCAAACTGCGCGGCGTTGATTCGCAGGGAATGATGTGTAGCGCCAAGGAGCTCGGTCTCGCAGAGGACGCCGAAGGGTTGCTCATCTTAAACGCCGATCTTCAACCCGGCACTCCACTGGCGGACATCTTCCCCGCCGACACGATTCTTGATCTTGAGATCACCCCCAACCGGCCCGATCTGCTCAGCCACGAGGGCATCGCGCGCGAAATCGCGGCGCTCACCGGGCGCATCGCAAAGTCCGCACACACATTCTCTGCCGAAACAGCGGATGCCGAAACGCTGCAAACCGATGCGGCGGCATGCCCGTTTTACACGGTTCGCTCTTTTGAAAGAGCACGTGTCAGCGCCAGCCCCGACTGGCTCAGGATGCGACTTGAGGCGATCGGACTGCGCTCCATCAACAACGTCGTCGATATCACCAATCTTGTGCTCATGGAGACAGGACAGCCACTTCACACTTTTGACGCGGACAAACTTCGCGGCGCGCTGCGCGTTAGATTTGCGCGCAATGGTGAGACGCTGGAAGCGTTGAATGGAAAAACGTATAAGTTCACCGAGGAGGACCTCGTGATTGCCGACGGTTCGGGTCCAGTCGCTATCGCGGGAATCATGGGTGGAGAATCCACCGCAGTGTCAGATTCCACCACCCGCGTGATGCTTGAAAGCGCGACGTTTAATTCGTCGCTGATCCGCCGGACAGCCCGGCGTCTGGGTCTATCGAGCGATTCGAGCTATCGGTTTGAGCGCGGCGTTGATGTGGCCGGAGTGCTTCGAGGTTCACAACGTGCCCGGGACTTGCTGCAGGAGCTTGCACACGCCACAAGCGGCCCATTGCAAACCAGTGCTGGCAATGAATCGCTAGACCTTGGCGCTCTGCTGATGGGGCTCACCCCGGTGCTTCAGGTGCCGCTTCGCTTTGAGCGGATCGCGTCCCTGCTCGGGGCAACCGTACCCGAGGCGAAGGTCGATCAGATTTTGACCTCACTCGCATTAAGCAAATCAACGGGAGGCTGGGCGGTTCCCTCTTTTCGTCCGGACCTGACTCGGGAAATTGACCTTATCGAGGAGATCGCGCGAGTTGTTGGAATTCATCATTTCCCGGCACGCACACAGGCGTGGTTTAGCGAGAGTTCGACAACCGACCACCGGCATGATCAGCTCATGGAATGGCGACGACGCGCAGTGGGCCAAGGCTTGTACGAGGCACGCACGCTGACGCTCGTTTCAGAGCGCATGAGCCAAAGCCCGTTTGCCACACGCTCCATTCTGCGAGTAAAAAATCCACTGAACGAAGATCAAGTTGTTCTGCGCCCGACCTTGATTCCCGGCCTGCTCGATGCAGCAGGCCGCAACGCTCGCGGCAACTCGAAACGCATCCGCCTGTTTGAAGTTGGCCGCGTGTTTGCTGCCGAAAGCCTGGAGGAGCGTACCAGCTTGGCGATTCTGCTTTCAGGCCCGACAACCGCTTCCAGTTGGCGCCCAGAGACGGCGCGCGAAGTGGATTTATTCGACCTCAAGGGAGTGCTTTCAAAAGTGTTGGGCTGTGAAGTTTGCTTCAGACCCGTTGCTGCTGCAGGAAATCTCGCGATCGCTGTG
>JBILLC010000159.1:0-5513 GCA_044376275.1 Chthoniobacteraceae bacterium
GCTCGTGAAACTCATGCAGGAGCTCGAGTCCGTGCCCGAAGGCAGCGGTACGATGATGGACCACACACTCATCGTTTACACCAGCAACAACGCAGACAAGCAGCACACGACCGGATCAAACTGGCCTTTCATTCTCTTGGGCAACTGTGCAGGGCAATTCAAGACCGGACATTTCACCCAACTCGACGGCAAGCGCCCGATCAACGCACTCTACGCCACGTTGCTTCATGCAATCGGTACGCCGCGGGACCGCTTCAACTTGGACAAAAACGCTGCAGGCCTCTATGACTCCACGATTGGTCCAATCGAGCAACTGCTGGCGTAAGCAAACGGGTGTGATGAGCATTTTGTCTCGGTGGAACTTGGAGGTCCTGCTCGGCCTCGCCTTGCTTTTTGCTGTGTCGAGACTTGATGCGAAGCAAAAGGATTCATTTGAGAGCCTGGCCAAGCCTTTTCTCGAGGAGTACTGCCTCCACTGCCATGATGCCGAAACCCAAAAAGGGAAGGTTACACTCCATGAACTTGATGGTGTAAGCGCGGACAATGCGGACATTTGGAAGCGAATTTGGGAGCAAGTGGCTTTAAAAGAGATGCCGCCCCGCGAAAAGGAAAGGCAGCCCGCCCCCCTCGAGCGAGTAAAGATCTCAAACTGGATCACAGGCGCGCTTGCGGAAGCGCTGAAAGAAAAGGGCGGCTTCAATTCGCACATGCGCCCAGTCAAGGGCAACCATCTTGACCACGACCTCCTGTTTGGAAAACTTCCCGAAGGCCTCGAACCGCCCTCAACTCCAGCACGTATCTGGCGGATTCATCCCCAGGAACATCTCACACGCCTAAACGATCTGATCAGTTTTGAGCCACCCCACGATCCGAGCCAGCCCGGCCTTCGCGCGCACGGCGACGGCATACCTGCAAATAGTGAGGGAGAAGTGAAAGTTTATTTCGGGATTGATCGGATCATCGGTTGGGTGGGCGGTTCCGCAGCGTATGCAGCTGCCATCACGGGATTCCCGGCCGCCCTCACAACCGTTTCCGATCCTGGTTTGCGGAATTACCCGTTGCTGTATTCTGTTAACGGATCCGAGGCCACGCAGATCGCCAATCACACCGAGGAGATTCTGCGTTACATGGCCTACGGCCCAAAGGCTGAATCGTTTCAGTTTGCCGACAGTCCAAAAGACATCGTTTTGCCTGATGAGCTTAAAGGCCGTGATATCCGTGGGCTCGCGCAAAGCATCTTTTACAGCAAGGAATCCAAGCGGCCGCTGACGCCGGTTTATGATCTCATGCAAGCAGAGGGTACGCCTGAGGATCAGTTGATCGCTGCAGTCAACTACCTGTTTGAAGCACTGACCTTCCGGGCTCCGTTAAACCACGAGACGCAGGCGTATCTGGCTCTCCTCAAAAACTCCATACAAACCCTCGGCAAGGAGGAAGGCGTTATTCTCGGCCTTTCCGCCATCTTCCTTGATCGCGATGCCTTGTTCCGACCGGAACTCGCCAACTACGGAAAAGCGGACATGCACGGTAGAGTGATGCTGCAAGGCGACGAACTTGCCATGGCGATCAACGCTGCTTTCTGTTACGTCGCACCTGAAAAATCTTTGAAGGCAGCCGCAGCTGAAGGGCGCCTTACCACACGCGAAGACGTGAAGCGCGAAGTGGAACGCATCCTCAACGACGATCGAATTCGGAAACCGCGCATCCTGCAGTTTTTCCGCGAATACTTCGACTACGACCGCGCAGGGCGCATTTGCAAGGACACCACCGCTTTAAAAGCAGCCGGCGGAGAAATGGCCAAATACTACGTCACAATGTTCAGCATGGCTGCGAGCACGGATCGTCTGGTGGAGATGATTCTTCAGGAGGATAAAAACGTGCTCGCTGAACTGCTCACAACCACGCGCGTCGTGCTGGATGATAAAGCCGACCTCCGCTATTTCAGTCACTTTGAGGCTTTGAACAAAAACCCTCCGAAACCCGACCGCAAAACAAATTACACGCCGACCGCGGGAGAACTCGGCTACATCGACCTTCCGAAGGGAGTCCCTACCCAGGTACGCGTCGAGAAAGCCATCGCACGATTCGGCCCGGGATTGGGGGGCGATCCCAAAAGGGTTTTGACAAATCTTCCAGCGCAGCAGCGCATGGGGATTCTGACGCATCCAAGCTGGCTTGTTTCGCATTCAGACGCGATGGATAACCACGCTATCCATCGTGGCCGCTGGGTGCTTGAACGGCTGCTAGGGGGAGCCGTTCCCGACATCCCGATCACCGTCGATGCGATGCTCCCTGACGAGGCGCACAACACGCTCCGTGATCGGATGCGGGTGACTCGCACAAAGGAATGCTGGCGCTGTCACCAAAAGATGGATCCTCTCGGCTTGCCATTTGAGATGTACAATCACATCGGCCTCTATCGCACCAGGGATAAAGGCAAGCCCGCAGATGCCAGAGGCGAGATTATCAACAGTGGAGACCCTGCGCTCGACGGCCCTGTTAACGACGCGCTTGAAATGATCCAACGCCTCGCCAAAAGCGAGAAGGTGAAGCAAGTCTTCGTGCGCCACGCATTCCGCTACTGGATGGGTCGTAATGAAACGCTTAATGATGCGCCTGTACTTCAAGCAGCCTATCATGCCTACTGTGAAAATGGTGGCAGCATGAAGGCTCTCATTGCCACTTTGGTCACATCCGATGCGTTCCTGTATCGCAAGGTGGATCACCGATAGAGTGACCGGCTGAAAGCGTTCACACACAGCAAAGAAACACTTCACAACGTCCTGCAGAAATGCGGGTTTGAATGGGGCGAGTGTTTGTTTGGCGTTTTAGAAGTGCAAAACCACAGCGCGATGAGACCGCGTGGATTACCAATCACAGCGAATCGTAGCCGGTCACAGCCAAGGCAGGGGACAATTTGGAAAATGAGATCGGATCGAATGCAAGAGGGCGTGAGTTTTGTTTCAGAATCCAGCCGGACTGCAGAATTGCCGTACAACATGCCACTTCGTAAAAGCACATCACCACTCAGCGCATCCGATCGCAATTGCCCGGCGCGAGATTGACGCAGTCGAGCTCGATGGAATTTTTAAAAATTTGCATGTATCTGCATCGTACAAGCGCGCGTGTTTGTGATACACCCAACCGCTAATGAAAACCCGAGTGATTATTTTTGGAAATTGGATTGGGCGTGGTTATGAACCGATGCGCCGGTTCACCGTCGTTTTATCCCTGTTCTTTGTCGGCATGTGTCTGACCTATCAGAGCACCGCCGCTCCGCAAAAAAACGAAGCCGCAGCCGGGAATCGACCGGCTCGGTCGCGGCCTAACATCATATTCATTCTCGTGGATGACATGGGATACGCGGATCTGGGCTGCATGGGGTCCCGTGACATTCGGACTCCGAATGTTGACCGCCTCGCTAAAGAGGGGCTTCGGCTGACAAATTTTTATGCGAACGCTCCGGTGTGCACTCCAACGCGGTGTGCTTTCATCACCGGGCGCTGGCAGCAGAGGGTTGGTCTAGAATGGGCTTTTGGTTACACTGCCGAGCAACAGCGCAGGGTGGATAATGCTTGGGTGAAAGAGGGCGACATTCATGGATTGGGGCTCTCTGTGAGGGAGCCGAGTATCGCGAAGTTCCTCAAAAGTGCGGGATACGCGACCGGCGTTTTTGGGAAGTGGCACTTGGGTTACAAGGACGAGTTCAACCCGCTTCACCACGGCTTTGACGAATATTTCGGGACGTTGCTGGGGCATGCGGATTATTTTCATCACGGTTATTTTGACGGGACGTATGGGATGCGGGATGGGTTGATGGAAGTACGTCGGGAGGGGTATCTCACGGACTTGATCAATGAACGTGCCGCGGCGTTTGTTCGGAAGCACGCAAGCGAGCCTTTTTTTATGTACGTACCGCACCAGGCTGTTCATGCGCCATTCCAGCCTCCGGGTCGCCCGGATCCCGCGGTCTCAAAAGAGAACATGCATGAAGGCAGCCGGGCGAATTACAAAGCGATGCTTGAGAAGGTCGACGAGGGTGTTGGTATGATTCTTCGCGAACTCGAATCAGCCGGCATCGCGGAGAACACCTTGGTGGTGCTTAGCAGTGACAATGGAGGGGAGCGTTTTTCAAATAACGCGCCTCTCTTTCATCATAAGGCAACGCTTTGGGAGGGCGGGATCCGAGTGCCATGTGTGATGCGCTGGCCGGCGCGACTGCCTCAGGGTAGGGACTCTTCGCAGACTGCAATCACCATGGATCTCACCGCAACATTTCTGGCCGCTGCGGGGGCTCCAACTGGAGAGTCTTACCGCGCCGATGGGATTGATTTAATGCCGTTTCTCACAGGAGCGAGATCTGAAACATCGCGGACCTTGTATTGGCGCGTGAACCGTTCCAATCGGGTGATGTCAGCTGTCCGGTCCGGCAAATGGAAGTATCTCAATGATGGGAACACGATGGATTTGCTTTTTGATTTAGAATCCGACGTAAGCGAGCGCCATAATCTTGGTTTTGAACATCCCGAGGTTCTTCATGAACTGAAGGCAAAGTTAAAAGTTTGGGAAAGTGAAATGGATGCGTCGCCCCGTCAGATTCTTGTGAGGTGAGAGAAAAGTGAGGCGTGACATACTGTGCAACACGCCGCCGCCGGCGGATTCCAAATCAATCGAGACGCAATTTCGCACATCGTGATCGATCGACCCGCGCGGAGTCCGTCGACGCTGAACAACTCAGCGGCTCCACCGCCGATAGGCCGATGAGAAATGAAACGGCACTCCGTTTTCTTCGTGTGTGTGCGTTGACACAACATCAACGGTCTTGGCATTCGCGGGCACAACAATCTCGGCGGTGAACGTCCCGTCGCCATTTAGGACAAGCTGCGCTGAGTCCCAGTGATCGTACTCCATCGCGAACGTGTAGGGCGGGTGGCGATCAAAACACCAAGAAACGACATTTTGCTGCACATTCAGGGTCTGCGAAAAAGTCACCACGACTTTGAGTTTGTGACTGCCATTTGCTGCCAGCATTTCCAATCGGGCAGCCGCCGGCAGGGAACGATCGTTGAAGAAGTGGTGTCGGGCGAAGGCGAATAGATTTTCTTCCGCTTCTCTTTGGGAGGGCGTTTGCAGAGTAAAGCCCGAGCTTCGTGGTCCGCCGTGCTGGCCTCCTGGAAGAATATAGATTGGGAAATCTGGAACTAAGTCGCCAAGTCTTAGCAAAGCGGGGCAGACATTATCGTTCGTGCCGACATGATAGAAAAATTCCAGCCCGCGATTCCTAACAGTCGCAAGATGCTTTGCGGTCAGGCAAGCCTCCCATGCCGCATCATTCATCTGAGCGATCTCTTTTTCTGACCACCCAGCAGCGACAGCATCGGCTTTCGAGATTGATTGATTCGCGCGATTTTGATCCCGATCGAGGAGTGCTTGTCGCGCAGTATCTGGAAGACCAAGAGGGTTCGGGCCGGGTGGGAGTTGCTCAAGAAATGCAGTATTCATTGCGGTTTCCT
>JBILLC010000140.1:0-5914 GCA_044376275.1 Chthoniobacteraceae bacterium
CCTCGAGCTTCTCGAGAAAATTGCGGCTGCCTGCGCCGCCGAGATCCATTCGGCAAACGCCGCTCCATCAAACGTCAAAGCGCGACGGTCACAATCGCAGCCGGTCATTTGAACGTTGTCTTATCGACGCCGTCCGCGCAGAAATGCCTATCGCCTTCTTTCGGTACTGCGAATCTCTGCCGGCGAAACGCGCTTCTGATAAAAGACGCAGTCATCTGCTGGCCCATTCCTAAGCCAGACCTGTCGCATGTTTTTACAAATTTCACCGCTGGGAAAATGATTCGCTTACCAAGACGGACGCTGATTCGATTTCGCAAAACCCCAAACCCAAGAACGTGCAAACAAAAGTGCTTCCAGACAGCGACGGTGAACGTGCCGCGTTTTTGCTGAGCTCCTTCAACTCGCTCCGCAGTGAAATGGCAAAACTCATCGTGGGCCAGGAGGAGGTGATTGAACAATTGCTCATCGCCATTCTCGCCGGCGGACACTGCCTTTTGGAGGGGGTTCCCGGGCTGGCAAAAACGGCGATTGTTCGATCGCTTTCGCAGGCCATGCAGCTTTCCTTCCGCCGCATCCAATTCACGCCAGACTTGATGCCTGCGGACATCACGGGGACTGACATCATTCAGGAAGACCCGATCTCGGGCACCCGTAAATTCATCTTCCAAAAGGGGCCAATCTTCACGCAGATGCTTCTCGCGGATGAGATCAACCGCACGCCGGCCAAAACGCAGGCAGCACTACTGGAGGCGATGCAAGAGCACTCCGTCACAGCTAGCGGACATACACTGCATCTTGATCAACCGTTTTTTGTGCTTGCGACGCAAAACCCGATTGAGCAGGAGGGAACTTATCCACTTCCCGAGGCGCAGAAGGACCGGTTCCTGTTTCACATTCACGTTGGCTACCCGGAGCGTGAACAGGAAAGGCTGGTCATCGAACGCACCACCAGCGACTACGAGGCAGACATCCAGCCCGTGATTGATGGCATTCAGATTTTGGAGTGCCAGAAAACCGCGCGCAAAGTCCCGGTCCCTGACCATGTAATGAACTTCGTGTTGGATTTGGTGCGCAACACCCGACCCGACTCGGAGCAAGCGCCGAAATTCACACGGGAGCTTATCAGCTGGGGCGCAGGCCCCCGGGCGTGTCAATGCCTTGTCCTGGCTGGAAAAGTTCGTGCTCTGCTAAAGGGCCGTTTTCATGTCTCGCTCGAAGACATCGAGGTGCTAGCCAAGCCCGTGCTTCGGCACCGAATCGTGCCCACCTTCCATGCCGAGTCGGAGGGAATCACGCAGGACGCCATCATCGAGAAGCTTCTGGACGCGACACCGTGCGCACACTCGAAGCCGCCGTTATAGGACCCTCAAGGCACACCTCGCGTCCAAACCAAGTCCATCCCAAGTCCACCCCGTGAGCGTCTCCGAGAGCAAAGCTTCCGCAGCCCGCACAGACACGACGTCCAACCTCCGTGCTTTATCTAAACTCCAACTCCTCGCTCGCAAAGTTGTGGAGGGAATCGGGATTGGCCTGCATCAGTCACATCAAAAAGGAGCCAGTCTCACCTTCAAACAACATCGAGCCTATGTTCCAGGAGACGAACTTCGAAGGCTAGACTGGCGAGCATTCGCACGTTCAGATCGCCATTACATCCGCGAGTATGAACAGGAGACAAATCTGCGCGCGACTCTGCTCGTGGATTCAAGTGGCTCGATGAGCTATCAAGGAGCCTCTTCGACGCGCTCAAAGATCGACTACGCGAAACTTCTTGCAACCTCCATCGCGACATTGCTCATGCAGCAGAAGGACGCCGTCGGGCTGATCACATTCGACTCTAAGATCCGCTCCATCCTACAAGCCGCATCAGTCCCACGCCACCTGCAGCTTTTGACTCAAACCCTCGAAAACTCAGCCTGCAATGGAGACACAAGCATAGCGGACATCATTCACCAAGCCGCTCCGCGCCTCCCCCCCAGAGGGCTCATCCTGCTCATCTCGGACTGCCTCGACAATGTCCAATCATTAATCAAATCCCTCGTCCTCCTCAGGCACAACCACCATGAAGTTGTCATATTCCAAATCTTCGATACTGACGAACTCACCTTTCCCTTCACGGGCTGGACGCAATTCAAATCCCTCGAACCCGGCCACAATCCGCGTTTTGCGGACGCTACGGCTCTTAAACGCCGCTACCTTGAGAACCTCTCTGATTTCCGCTCAGCGCTAACGACGGGCTGCCGCCAGCATGGCATCGATCTAACATCAATTACGACAAACGAATCCTGCGCTGAAGCACTGACTCGCTACTTGTCGCAACGCACCAGCCGCAAATGACATTCCTCAATGGAGTCATGCTAAGCGGAGCAGCCGCGTGCGCAATCCCGCTGGCCATCCACCTGCTGAACCGCAACCGGCCACGCACGGTTCGGTGGGGCGCCATGCAGCTGCTCGAGCCCCGGGCAAATAGTTCCCGCCGGCAAATTGAAATGGAGCAACTGCTGCTGCTGCTCTTACGCATCTCAATTCCAATTCTGCTAGCGCTCTGCATGGCGCGTCCGATTGCATCAGGCCTCAAATCGAGCAATCGCACGACAACCGCTTCGGTCGTGATCATTCTCGATGACAGCGCATCCATGAACGCCTCAACTGGCGAAACCTCGAGCTTTGAAAAAGCGAAAGCAAGCGCCGTTCGATGTATCGAATCCCTCGGCCGCGGCTCTGAAATCGCCGTCATCTCAAGCACCGATCCCAAGCAACCCTTGATTCAGACGACATCGGATACCAATGGCGCAGTACAAAATTTAAAAAGACTGAGCCCTTCGCACAGGACAGCTGATATTTCCGCCTCAATAGAAATCGCGGCGCGACACCTCTCCTTGATGCACAATTCAACGCAACGAATCGTCGTATTTAGTGACTTCCAAACGGCAAACTGGAGTCAGGACGACGCCTCTAGATTACAGGATGCGGTAAACCGCTTGTCGGCTCTTAAACACAAGCCTGCCATCACGCTCTTTGACACCGGACCTTTCGAGTCCGAGAACACCGCAATTCTTTCAGTCGAATTCACCCGTCTGCCGGTTGCGCCAAACCAAAAGGTGCGCTTTGACGCGACACTCAGGAACTTTGGGACACAGCCAAAAACCAACATTCCGGTTTATTGGAAAATCGACGGTCTCCCTGCCGCAAAAACAAATGTCACAATCGCACCCGGACAGTCCACACAAGTCGGCATTGAAAGATCGTTTGAAACGCCCGGGCCGCACATGCTCGAGGCTCACATTGACGGCGACAGCTTTGCATCCGACAACACCTTTTATGCAACGCTGAACATCCAGCGTTCCATCGGTGTATTGCTGGTTAGCGGAAAGATCAGCCGCGAACCACTCCAAGGTGAAACTGATTTTCTTCAGCTAGCGCTGAATCCCGGCGCGCGCGCTCAACGTGACGCGGGCATATTTTCAATCAAAACTGTTTCGCCGGAAGAGCTGAATGCCAAGCACCTTTTGGAGTCGCGGGTTGTGGTCCTTGCAAACACCCCGAGGTTGAAGGAGTCCCAAATCAGGCTGCTTGAAAACTTTGTCGCCGAAGGCGGCGGACTCGCGCTTTTTCCAGGCAGTCGCACTGATGTGGCTTGGTGCAACGAACAGCTTTACAAGAACGGCATGGGCTTGATTCCCGCAAAATTGGGATCAGCGGCGGGCAATTCTTCAGCCGGTTTGCCCGGGATAGAGATCGCTTCGGGCCCATACCTGCATCCCAGCTTAAACGCATTCAATTCAGAGCAGAACAATCTTTCAGGGGTTCAAATTCAAGCGTGGTACAAGCTATCAACGACGCAAATTGCGAAGACGCGCGGGACAGATCCAACACCGCTCAATCCGTCACCGGAATATTCCGACAATGAACCCTTCATTTTTCTCTCACTCGAGAACGGAGACCCGCTGTTGGTAGAATGCAAATACGGATCCGGACTGGTGATGCAGAGCGCGATCCCGTGCAGCGCAGACTGGAGCAACTTTCCAACCCGACCGACATTCGTCCCTGCAATGCAGCGGCTGATCGGACACCTTGCGATAGGCGCTCAGGCATCAACACAACTCGAGGTCGGCAGCCCGATTCTAGCGTGTTTCACAGGCTCGAATGCTCCCTCCGGAATCCAATCGCCAGATGGAACGTTGCGGGCGCTGGCGATCGAGAAAGTGGATGGCCGAACACACGTTCATTTTGAGCAGACGCAGCAACCTGGGTTTTATCGGATGACATGCCCGGACGGCACAAGTCAGTGCTTCGCAATCAACGCAGACCGAGCGGAGTCAAATCCGGCAAGAGTCGGTTCAAAAGAACTCGAGTCGTTGACCGAATCGCTCGGCGCAACCGTAGCTCTCAACGCCAGTGCGCTATCAGACTCACTGGCAACGTCATCAGCTGGACGCGAAGTTTGGGAAGTCATTCTCTGTGTCATTCTGGTTCTTTTATTCGCTGAGATCGGACTGCAGCAGCGTTTCAACCAAAGAGCCCCAAGCTCAAAATGAATCCGATTCATTTCACAGGCCTCTGGCATCCCGCTTTTTCATTTCTCACCGGACTTGGGTTCGGCTCAATTGCGTGGTGGCTCTACTGGAAAGAGGTACGATCGCGGACGGCCCCCGCGGCACGTTGGCTCCCGTGGCTGAGATCCATCGCAGTTTTTCTAATCATCCAAATGCTTTCAGGACCGGTCCTCAAATACCGGGAAACCATCGGCCGACTCGCCCGTATCGTAATATTGGTCGATGGCTCTCGCAGCATGGCACTCACCGACCCTGACATGGATCAGGCCCGCAAGCTGTTGATCACAAATGAGCTCCGCAACATACCTGAGGTGGGCCGGCAAGAAGCAATTTTCGACGGGATGTCACGTACCGACAGGGCTCGAGCCCTTCTTTTGGAAGGGGGTTCAAACAGTCTTGTCTCGGAACTATTAAATCATTTCGAAGTTGAACTGATCTCAATGGAAGACTCGCGGGTGCGCCGCCTCTGGTCATCCAAGGACGGGGTTTCCGCGTCTCCAACAGTGCTTCCAGTTGCAAACAATGACCGCACTGACCTCGCCACGGTACTCCAGCAAGAATGTGGCCGAACTGAAACTCGATCGGCCGCTACAGCGCAGCGCACCGTATTCGTCCTCCTCTCCGACGGCAACCACAACACAGACGCCTCCCCTCTGACCGCTGCAAAACAACTCGGGGACAGCGGCACACCGATTTTTTGCGTTGGATTCGGCGCGACCAACCGGCCCCCAGATCTTGCCATTCACAGAATTGAAGCGCCCGATTCGGTGTTTCAAACGGACCGCATCAAAGGGAAGGTTATCCTAAAAGATGACATGCCTGCGGGGGTGCCGTTTGATCTTGTGATCACGAGCGCAGGCACTCTCGCATGGGAGCAGCGTCTGGTCACAAATGGGCAACACAGTAGAGCAATCAATTTCGACTTTGCAGTCCAGCCGCTGCTCACCGGCACGCAGGAATCCAGAACAACGCTAGGAAGAGACAACGCAACCAGTAAAATCCGCCTCGAGGCCGCCATCTTGCCCCTCGCAGCGGAGCGGCAAACGCTTAACAATCAGTCGCAGCGCACTGTCCAGATTGTTTCATCCAAAAGAAAAATGCTCATCATGGAAGGGCGACCCCGTTGGGAAACCCGATATATTCGGAATCTCTTTGAGCGTGATCCCCAGTGGGAGGTCAACAGCCTCTTTCTCGACGCCAGCCAGCCAGACGATGCTGTTCCGCGCGGAACGGCGAATGGGAGTTTTCCGAGCGCGAAGAGCGGCCTCATGGAATACGATGTGATCTTGATTGGCGAATGGAATGCTTCACTGCTCTCCGACGAGGAACTTGAGTGGCTTGGCGCATTTGTGGCCGAACGC
>JBILLC010000141.1:0-5905 GCA_044376275.1 Chthoniobacteraceae bacterium
GACCGTGAGCATCACCCTGAGAGTTGCATAGAAGTATCGTGGCAATGGGCCGCGCTATGGCCGCGCTATGGCCGCGCTATGGCCGCGCTATGGCCGCGCTATGGCCGCGCTATGGCCGCGCTATGGCCGCGATGGGGGCGCCGGGGCTGTTATGGGGGGGACATTGGCGCGGTTTTGATCCAGGCCATGCCGCAGGCTCCGATCACGGCGACCACGCCTCCGAGAATCGCCCGCGCGCTGGGGCGGGTTCCCTGAAAACACCAAGCCATCCCCATGGTCACCAGCGGAGAGGTGGAAACAATCGGAAGCACCACCGCACTGGGGGTCGAGGAGAGCGCCCACTGAAAACATGCCACCCCAAGAATGGGGCCCGAAAGGGCATTGCCCAGAACAAGCAAAGACGCACGACGCCATTCGGGTTTTGGGCTGTCCCCGGACGGCTCCGCGGCGCGAATGCTCAAAAGCCACCACCCAAGCAACGTGAAAGCCACGCCTGCGATGATTCGCTGATACGCGGCCGTCCCGCCGTCCAATATTTGCCCCGTCACCTGGGCCACCGCGTTGGCTTTACGAGAGAGAACCGCCCCGAACGCCTGCCCCATCGCGGAGCCCAACCCGAACAACAACCCCACACGAAATCGACTCGGCTCCACCTGCAATTGTTGGTCGGGAGCGAGGGCCAAGCCGACACCCACGAGAATCAATCCCGCGCAACCAAGCTCCGGCACCGTTGGCGACGTTCCCAAAAGAAAATACTCCGCCACACCCGCAATTGGGGCGCCCAAACACTGCGTGATTAAAATCGCCAACCGCGGGCCGATTCTCGGCAGCGAAGCGAACATCGACATGTCTCCAATGCCGAACCCAACGGCGCCGCTCAGAAAAAACCAAGCCAAGCCCGCTCCTCCCAATCCTCCGCCCCAGACATGCGCCCAGATGCCGAGCGCCAGCAGCGCGAGCAATAAACGGGCAACATTCGCACGCATCCCGCCCAGTTCCCGCGCCGAACGTGAAGCGAAGAGAATAGAGGACGAAAAAAGAAAGGTCGTTAAAAACGCTGGCAGCATGGGCCCTGAATCAAAGCTGCACGCCAAAAAGCGCCGGACTCAATCGGCGCGAGAAATTGGGCGTCATTGGAATTTTACCGTGCAATAAACCGCTCAAACTCGCCGCCGAGCAATCCATGCACATCGCGCTGAATCTCCGCGCGCGACACCTGCCAGTTCGAGTCGGCGAGATCGGAATATTTTTCGCATAAAACCTTCGCGAGGATTGGCCGTGAATGCGCCCACTTGTAGGCAAGCTGATCCATGATGCGGCAGTCGCTGTGCTGCGGGGTGACGCTTAATCCAAGCAACTCCAACCGCATACGGGTCAACTCCTCGATCAGCGACGGGTTGTTTAAAAACCACCAGCAACCAAAAATATGGAGGTTCTTAAACTTACGCGCAGCCACGCAGAGCGCGTGCTGATTTTCGCGGGCCAGCATGGTGCACAGAAATTGATTGTCCGGGTATTCGGCGCACAAGCGCTCCAAGGATTCCACATCAGCCTCCCCCACACTGTCACCCGCCATGCGAAGAGCAGGGTTCACTCCGCGGCGCACGCCGATCATCATGGCAAACGCCTGTCCGTGTTCGCGTCCATGCGGCAAAACGGCTTCCTGAATCAGCCGGTTTGCAACCGACTTCTCGGGAAACGCCCAATCAGGTGGAAGCGACACCATGCAATATTGCGAATCAATCTTGCGGGTCCAATCCGCTAAAAAACGGCGCACTTCGTCGATGGTTTTCCCCGAAAGATCCTCGCGCACATCATAACCCCAGCCATGCAACTGTGCCGCCGTTTTATCCCACTCCAGAAGCAGAGGGTCCAGCCGAAGCGC
Organism: Chthoniobacteraceae bacterium; assembly: GCA_044376275.1. GTDB lineage: Bacteria > Verrucomicrobiota > Verrucomicrobiia > Chthoniobacterales > Chthoniobacteraceae > Chth-196. The sequence continues at coordinate 1,886 of JBILLC010000141.1, forward strand.
CGCCACGAACGCGGGGTGCCGCCTCAGGCCTCGCTCCCAAACCTCCCGCTCGGAATCATCGAAAGGCAGATTGGTCATGCAAACCTTGCGCACGCCAGCGATTTTCAGAATTTGGTCGGCATAGGTCTCCGCGCTCCAGCTTGCGAAATGCCTGCGCAGCGCCGAAAGATCGCGCTCTTTTGGATCGATTCCCATAAGCCGCAGCGTGGTCACCACCCCCCTGCATGCCTCCGAAACCGGCGAGCGCTCGATGAAAAGTTGTTTCCAAATCCAGTCCGCCTGCTGGGTTTTGTTCAACGCCCAGAAAAAATCGTTGGAACCCCTGGTCCAGCGGAGCGATTCGGCGATGAGATAGTGATAAGTGAGAAGATCGTCTATACCCCAGGAAACCAGCGCGCCAAATGCGGGATCAAACAAGTGGGTGTGGATATCAAAAACCGGAGTGTGTTCGACGACTTCGTGAACAATCTGGCGAAGGGTGGCATGGCGCTCGGAGCTCATTCCTCAATCCAACGGAGGTGACGCTTAAAAAAAAGCCTATTTTCAATCCTCTCTCAAAAACACCCGAGAATCGCTGCATGTGTCCGCTAAAAAAACGTCCTCCCATCCGCAGATTTGCTCGGGCATCGAGCAGTTTTTGCAGTCTGAGGAATCGCACCTGCAAAACCCCTCGTAAAACTCCAAGAGCCCCTGCTGTTCCGCCATGCCCCGCAAAAGATCCGAGGCATCACGGCGGCCCGCCAGAAGACGGGCTGCAGCCACCCGGACGCGGCGGCTTCGCCCGGCGGTGCGCATCTTTTCGACGGGCTGCCATTCCCCGATTGCAGGCAGGAAAACGTTTGCGAGTAAATCGTGTACACGCTCGCGCCCGAGCAATGCCATGCGTCGCTTCGAAGCTCGTGAGGCGAAGGTGTAATGCCAGTCCCAGAACGGATCGCTCAACCCGAGCAGGAGCCGCTGTAATGCGCGCCACTCCCCGGCGGCAGCCATACGTCGGATGGCCCGCCAATGGCCAAGAATCGCAACCAACGCGCCCAGACGGCGCTGAGGATGGTTCAGGGGGCGCTGTCCCCCAAGGCTCCATGCTTGCCGGGGAATTTGCAGACCGTCTTCCGCAGAGCGGTGCCTCCACCACTCACGCCACAATCGGTGAACAAATGCGCGCTCCTCAAGTCCAAGCTGCTGCAGCTCGGTGCCTGGGATGAATCCTGCCACGCCGAACAAAAGCGCCTCGCGGGAATTTGCATCAGCCACAAGCCGCCGCGCAGGCAAGCGTTGTGAGAGTAGTCGGAAAGGCAGCTCGTTACCGGCGTATCCCAGCCCAGCGGCAACCGCCTGATACAATGCCTCGCTTTCGCCATGCACCTCGCGGGTCCGCGAAAGGAGGGCAGCTTTGCGATTGAACCGCTGACGTGCAGCGGTTTGTAGGATCAACGCAACCTGCTCGCCGGTAAGCTCACGGAGCACGCCCGAACATCGTCCCGGAAACGCTGGGACAGGCACTTCAACCCCAGCCTGACGCCGGAAAGCCGCACCCCCCGTCAAATCCAATTGAAGTTGAGGAATTTGACGGTGCGAATGGGAGCGTGTGAAAAATCGGTTTTTCCCCTGGTTCAGGAAGATGTGGAGGATTACCTGCTCGTACTGGGGGTTGCACCCGTGACCGTGCCGCTCCCAGTCACGGGCATCCATATCAATTTCAATGGCACCTTTGAGCGGCCCGCGGGCGCCAACCCTGACCACAGCCTCGGTGAAATCCGGGCCCGCAGATTGGTTCCACACGCCGAACTGCACAACCTCTATCACCTCACCGTCAACGCTTTCGAAATTGCGTCCAAATTCGCCAGCAAACCAGCGCGCCTGCACCTCCAGTTCAGAAAAACCCGCCATACCCCCGTCACTAAATTCGTAACTGGGCCGCCAATTCGCCCAAACTTCCAACAAACCCAAAAAGTACTCACCCACTCAGGGGGTTGGATGCTATAACTTTCCCCTAAACCTACGAGTCGTCTGAACCGTGCGACCCGTACCCAAAACCCTCCCCGCACCATGGCGCTCAAACGACCTATCTGGCCGCACTGCCTCCTCATGCTCGGGATGTGGATGCTCCTCGGACTTGGAATGAACTGCGACGCGGCAGTGCGCGAATACGCATTGATTTCGATCAAAATCGGCACGGGCAGCAGCACAAGCAGCAATACGGAGACGCTGGTCTTTGAACTATGGCCCGATCTTGCGCCAAAGACGGTTCAAAACTTCAAGCACCTCGCAAACACACGCTTCTACGACAGGACCGCTTCGCATCGGTTGATTAAGGATTTCATGATCCAAGCTGGAGATCCGAACACGAGAAACCCAGCCAACGTCAGATATTTCGGCCAAGGTGGCCCGGGGCACACCATTCCGGATGAACTCGCCAAACAGTCCGATGCGACCTGGGCAAAGCGCAAACATGTGCGGGGCATCCTTTCAATGGCACATTCCAATAATTCAGATCCGGGAAAGGGACCAATCACCAGCAACACGGGCGGAAGCCAATTCTTCGTGATGTTCGGAAACGCTGAACATCTGGACGGAGTACATTCCTCATTCGGCACTCTGACGCAGGGGAGCGAGTTCCTGTCAAAACTCGAGGAATTACCAAAATTTGCAAAAGACACCACCACCTTTGATTTCAATCAGAATGGTGTCTTTGATGATTCTGAAAAAGAGTCAATCCTTGGCGCTGCGAGCGGAAATGAAACAGTCTTAAAGTCACTTGTTGGCAAAAAACAAGATGAAGAGCTCACTGCTCAGGACCGAGCTCTGGTCTCTTTTGCTCTAAGCGGTTTCACGGACATAGACGGTGATGGTTCCTTGAGTGAGAGCGAACTCAGCGACCAGCAAAACATGAGTCCTCACAAAGCGGACCAACCGATTGAACCCGTCGCGATACAATCGATCAGAGTCTTCGCGACCGAGGCCGATCCCAATCCAACATTCCCGTTTCAAACCACCACCCACAGTGGACTCCTGCGAACTCCAGATCGCTCGTCAATTTCCGGATGCTACCAAATCTCAGTCCTCAGCACAGGCGCAGTTTCCGGAGTCCTCGAATATCTTGCAAGAAAAGTCTCTTTTACAACCCCTCCGATACCTTCTGTAAGCGGATCACTCTTTGGCGTGAACGACATGAGGATGGCAGTTCTGCAGGGCACTATTGATTCTTCCGCACCCTCACCCTTGCTTTTGGACATCACGCTCCACAAGGCACACTCGCTTGAGGGCAACGAAAACGCGATCAGTGTCGAGGTGTCTGACAAGACGAGATCGCCTCTGGCGTACGGTTTTTCATCATCGCCTTCGAAAGCCAGTAGGAATGCCTTGGCAAGGCAATACACCATGTGCGCTCAAACCGCCGGAGTGGCTTCGTTTACTTCCGACCGAGGCTGGGTAAACGACACAACATCCATCAACGGTCACAGCACCTTTCTCGTACTCGTGAATCCAAATCTCGGTATTTCTTACGTCACAGGAAAGCTCGCAAATGGGACACCGTACACAGCAAGCCGTTTCATTAGTTCCGAGCATGGGGCAAACATTTTACCCCTGTTCTCCTATGTGCTCCCCCCCTTCTTCGAAGGACAACGATTGGCCTTTCCATCACTTGATCTGACCCGCACGCCTTCAACTTCCTATCAAACCCTGTCGCTTGACGAACTGACTTTCCTAAATACGACCTCCCTTGGCTTTGGAAGCGTTGAGCTGGCACAAAAGAACAGCACAACTGCTGCTCTGGGAAACCTTCTTTGGATGCACCCATCCACCAGCTCATCGAGCGCTCCTCTCAAAAATCGGTACCGAGTGAATGCAGTGACATACACCACTCCATGGACTCCCCCTGCACGGAATACAGTACTAAAACCTTTCTCACAAACCTCCCCTCGAGGGCAACTAGTCATCAATGGAAATTCCCTGAACTTCAGTCTGATAAGGAACACCACCGCTGTGTTTGATCAGCCCTCCAGCGCCGAGAAGCCC
>JBILLC010000155.1:0-5587 GCA_044376275.1 Chthoniobacteraceae bacterium
GCCCGGATGCGCTTAGGTGGAGCCGTTTTCGCCCCTCAAAAGTGGTACACTTTGAACCCGGTTATTTCGACCGCAGGTGGTACACTTTGACCGACCGGCGACAGTTACCGGCTACCGCGTGTCGCCCTTGGGTGGATTCGCTGGGGGCGTAGGCGCCGGAGGCGGTGTAAATACCGTCATCTTGCCGGTCAGCACTCCCAAAACGCTCTGCTGATTCACGTACCAATCCCTGAGAGGCCGTGAAAGTGCCGCCTCCTTAAATTCTTTGAAATTCTGAACGTTTAAGGCGGATTCCACCGACTCCTTTAGCAGCTTGGCCAGATCATTGCGAGGTTCCACCGCCCAACTACGGAACGAACCATTTCCATCTGCCAACATCCTCGCGGCGGTGAGACGAGTCTCCAAGTCGTATTTGAAGTCAACCACTTCAACGTGCGCCTTGTCCACTTTACCCTTGTGGCGCAAATCTTCATTGCGTGCCGTCACCACTTCGCGGGTCACGTCCACAATTCGGCGTTCAAGCTTCGCCACGATGTCATCCTCAGCAACCTCGCCCTGAGCCTGAACTCCAAGATCCCTCGGAGCCTTCTCCAATCGCTGACACACTCTTTTTACAAGCTCCTTCTCCAGCTCAGTAAAATATGCCTTGGCTCGCGCGACGATCACTTCTTTCTCTTCCTTTGTGAAATTCGCGGGCTTGTCATCGAGGCCCGTAAAGTTTGTGTAAATGGGTGTCTCAAGGAGCTTCGCCACGCGCTCAGTCATTTTCTTGCCATCAAACTTTTCAATTGCACCCGCCCCAGTTGGCTCAGTTTTCATCTCGAGCTTCAACTCCAAGGGAAGAAATGAAAAAAGTGCACGGTCAACTCCACCGATCTTTTCAATCTGCTCGTTTAAAGCCTTCCAGTGCGCCTTCAGCACCTCCTTGTGATTCAACGCTCCGACGAACGGGAATGACTTCTCAACTCGAAGTGAACGTTTACTGGCTTTGAACCACGACAGCATTTTTGAGTAATCCTCAACAACGCGCCCCAGAGACCTTTCTAGATCAATATTCAGCTGCTCCAGAGGCACTTTGTCGCGTGGATCGCGAGGCGCCTTCGCGGAAATAAAACGCTCGATAAAACTATTCGGTAAATTTTTAAGTGTCTCACCCAAGTCCGCATGGGCGCTGATTAACGGTTCGGCGCCATAATCAAAAACCATCGCATCCCCATAGACGACCTGATCTTCGTCGGTTGCAAACATGATTTTTTTGTCCGTAACCGCCGTGCTCGCCATGTACCCCCACTGAATTGCAACTGCATCATACGGCAACACCTCTTTTGTCTTTCGAATCTTGGATCCAATGTACACGGCCGATTGCAGATCGTTATATTCCATCACGCTAGAGGCGACAATCTGGTCGGGCGTGCTTTTTACATTGTCATCAGCAAGGTATGACTTGAACCATTGGGAAAGCTCCTTGTACGAGAGGTTCGCAGCCAAACTGCCCGCAAAATTGTGACGCAAACCAAGCACGTGCCCGACTTCATGCGCGACCACCTCGCGCACGTAGTCCTGCGACATCCGTTTCACAGATGCATCATCAAAGCGCCCATCAGCAAGCGCACTCTCAAGCCCAGCGGCAAGATGCGAGGCGAATTGAAATTGATCCACTTCACACGCGCGAGCACTTGCGAAAACCCCATCAGATTTCCTCGCTGTGAACGAGTCCTCATGCTTTGCATCTATCAACTCTTCTGCGGAAAACTTAGGAGCATCTGCCTTGCTCTCGGCAACCGTCCGCATTTTTCGCAACAACGCCCGCGCCTGGGCACGGCCTGAGATCGCAAACGTGCTAGTCATGTAGGCCTGACCTCTCTGCGATGCACCTGAACGTGGGTCCACGATCACGTCGGCATAGGCGAAACCAGCGGTATCCCAAGGCACCCACTGCACTAAACTAAACCTCGCATCCGGCGCGGTCACCCCCTCTGGGGCCTTTTCCGCCACCACAACATTTTTGCCAAAAGCGCGGTTCCAGTACAAAATTCCGTCCCGCACCGCCTCTTCATAATCTGCGGGGGTGTTCGCGCTGTAATGAATCACAATCGGTTTGCTGATATCGAAAAGCGCTATCTTGCGACTCTCGCGACCTGAGGTGCCTTCCAACTGGGCATGTGACTCAAAAAACCTTACATACCGCGAGACCGCCGGCGAATGCTCCTTGGTTTGAAATGCTCCTGCCTCGTACGGTGATATAAAGTAACGTATTTCATACCGGTCTTCGCGGTTCTGATCCATCTGCCGATCCCGCACCTGAGCACTCTGACGCACAATCAATAAGTTGCCCTCTGGACGCACCTCAAAAACCCGCGACTGAGGAATTTCAAGCGCACGGGTTTCCGAAACACTAGAACGACGCCCCGAGCTGCCAGCTGAGGCATACCAGATGTCGTTGAAAACCCGACGCATTCCGGCATTAAAGTCGATAACGACCTCCGTCTCATTCTGAGATACGACTGGAAATGTGGTCAGAAGTCTCCGCGCTGGAAGATCGGTGGTAACCACCAATCCATCCGTTGATTCATACAAGTCGACGCCATCGTGGAATAGTTGGAACTTCACAATTTTACCTGCGAGCGAAGTGCTCGTAGGCGACACAATTTGAGGAATGACCGAGGCGGAAATCAGAAACTCTTTTCCCAACGCATGCTTGGCGATCGCGATATGATTGTGCTCAGCGACGGATAATAAAGCAGTGGACGCGCCGACAGTCGGGGCGCTCGCCTTCGTTGTCTCATCCAGGTTCGTTTCCGACTTAATTTCTGTCTTTTGTATTTTTTGCTGAGGCGACTCCTGCGCAAACGAATTAAACGAGGAGAGCAATGTTGGCAGCAGAGCGAAGAGGTATGTTTTCACAGGGGGTGCGTTAGCTTTACAGACGAGTGTGAGCTTATAGCGAAACCAGCACAGAATTACCCTCTTTTACCACATCAACCTGACAAAAAAGCCGGACCCTGGGCAGGGTCCGGCTCTTTTTGGTCTCCGAAACGAATTTTTAATTAAGCCTCGGCAAGCTCCGTATCCAAAGTTTCCTCCACGCCGCCGGTGCCAACCACCTGCACGTCCCGATGAGTTGGGAACCCCGTCCCAGCAGGAATAAGATGTCCCATAATCACGTTCTCCTTAAAGCCGCGCAATAAATCTACGCGGCCAAGCGTTGCAGCCTCCGTGAGCACGCGTGTTGTGTCTTGGAAGGAAGCAGCAGAGATGAACGACTCCGTCTCAAGGGATGCCTTGGTGATCCCGAGAAGAACAGGCACGCCCTCAGCCGGCATACCTCCCTTTTCTACCACCTGCCGGTTTTCCTCTTCGAACGTCAACCGATCCACCTGATCGCCCCACAACAGCTTGGTGTCTCCCGGCTCGGTCACCTTAACCTTGCGGAGCATTTGGCGAATGATGATTTCGATATGCTTGTCTGCGATTTCTACGCCTTGTAGGCGGTAAACTTCCTGAACCTCGTTTACCAAATGCTCCTGCAGCGCCTGAGGCCCGAGAACGTCCAAGATATCATGCGGAGGCACGGGCCCTTCGGTTAGCTGCTGACCCTTCTTCACGCTGTCACCCTTAAGCACAATCAAATGCTTGTTCAACGGCACAAGATGCTCTTCCTCGGCGCCTGTTTCCTGGTCAACCACAACAACCTTGCGTTTACCACGCACAGTACCGCCAATTTCAACGACACCGTCAATTTTCGCGATTTCCGCCGCGTCCTTTGGACGCCGAGCTTCGAACAACTCGGCCACGCGAGGCAAGCCACCCGTGATATCTTTGGTTTTGGCAACCTTACGAGGCGTCTTGGCGAGGAGTTGGCCTGCCTGAACTTTCTTGCCCTCCGGAACCACGACCACCGCCCCCGCAGGGATCGAGTAACTCGCGATGACTTCGTCCGTGGAATCATCCAACACCACAATCTGCGGATGCTGATCTTCCTTGTGTTCAATGACCAACGTACCCATCACCCCGGTCGCTTCATCAACTTCGCGCTTAACAGTCACGCCCTGAACCATGTCAACGAAACGGACCTTCCCTGCGCGCTCAGTCAAAATCGGCACATTGTGCGGATCCCATTGTGCAAAGGTTTGACCTTTCTTCACCTGACTACCATCCGCGACTGAAATCACTGTCCCAATAACAATGTTATAGCGCTCCAATTCGCGGCCGTCATCGGCATGAATTGTTACACTGCCGTTTTTATTCAAAGCGATGTAGTCGCCCTCGATGCTCTTCACCGTGCGAAGGTCGTTGAATCGAACAGTACCGTCGTTCTTTGCTTTGACTACCGGCTGCTTAAAGGTCTGCGAAGCAACTCCACCGATGTGGAAAGTACGCATCGTTAGCTGTGTTCCAGGCTCGCCAATTGACTGAGCAGCGATAATCCCGACCGCCTCTCCGAGCCTGACGGGACGCCCCGTCGCGAGGTTACGTCCGTAACACTTCACACAGACCCCGCGCTTGCTTTCACAAGTTAGCACCGAACGAATTCTCAGCTGCTCTACGCCGATTGCTTCAACAGCAGACGCAGTGACTTCGTCAAAGATATCACCATTGCGGATGATCACTTTTTGGGTGACAGGATCCTTCACTGTTTCACAGCTGGTTCGGCCGATCAAACGTGTACGAAGATCCACCACCTCTTCATCGCCCTCGTAGATCGAACGCAGAAGAATACCTGCAGACGTTTTGCAGTCATCCAGCGAGATGATCACGTCCTGCGCGCAATCGACTAATTTCCGAGTGAGATAGCCAGAGTCCGCCGTTTTGAGCGCGGTATCTGCGAGACCCTTGCGGGCGCCATGAGTAGAGATGAAATACTCGAGAACGGTCAATCCCTCGCGGAAGTTCGCGGTGATTGGCTGCTCAATGATCGACCCATCGGGCTTGGCCATTAGACCACGCATCCCTGCGAGCTGCTTGACCTGCTGGCGGTTTCCTCGGGCACCGGAGTCAACCATCAAGTAAACCGGATTCAGCTCCTTGCGTCCCTCATTGTGTTCGAGGGTTCGGAACATCACATTCGCGATTTCCTCGCCGGCGTGAGTCCAAATATCGACAACTTTATTGTAGCGTTCGCCATTGGTGATAATGCCCCGACGGTACTGCTGCTCCACCGTGACCACCTGCTTGTAAGCCTGCTCAAGTTCGATGTGCTTCTCTTTCGGAATAATCATGTCTTTGATTCCGATGGATACACCTGCGCGCATCGCCCATGTGAAGCCAAGCCCCTTCAGCCGATCGAGAGTTTCAACCGTTGCTTGATGGCCAGCGGACTGATAAGTCCGGAAAATCACATCCGAGATCTGCTTCTTACCACAAGCTTTGTTGAAGAAACCAAGCTGAGCCGGCCAGATCTCGTTGAAGATCACCCGACCGACTGTTGTCTCGATTACACGGGAACTTGAGTCACCAAAAACCGTGTGCTGACCAAAGTTAGGATTCTTAAAACGAATACGGTCGTGGACTTTCACCGACTTCTCGCTCAATGCAAATTCAACTTCCGACGCGTCGGCAAAAAGCGGTAAACGCGCACCGACCTGCT
>JBILLC010000168.1:0-5399 GCA_044376275.1 Chthoniobacteraceae bacterium
CTAGAACAGGCAAGCAACTTTGGCGGTACAATTTTCCGTACAAGGTCTCAACCGCAGCATCGCCGGTTGTTGCGGGTGACATTGTGTATTGCTCGGCAGGATACGGTGTCGGCGCTGGTGCGGTTAAAATTGCGAAACAAGGCAACGCTTTCACTGCAACCGAAATCTACCGCGTGCCCGGTGACAAGGAATTGGCCAATCACTGGAGCACACCGGTGGTCAAAGACGGGCACATGTACGGGATGTTCCAGTTCAAGAACTATGGAACCGGTCCAGTGAAGTGCGTGGAAATCGCAACCGGCAAAATCAAGTGGGCCAGGGAAGGATTCGGCCCGGGGCACGTTGTTTTGGTTGGCAACGACGTGGTCGCCCTCTCCGACGCGGGCGAACTGGTGCGAATCGCTGCAGACCCGAATGAGTACAAGGAACTCGGGCGCCAGAAGGTGCTGGGTGGCAAATGCTGGACGACACCTGCGGTCGCTGGAGGCCGCGTTTTTGTGCGCAGCACCACCGAGGCAGCCTGTTTGCAATAAAATCATAGCGAGATCGGATGTCCGAAAAGTAACAAAAAACGTCCGGCAATTTTCTGAGTTTTGTCGCTAGGCTTGTGGGCAGGGCTCGAAGTTTAAAGCTCACACTCGTATGTCAAAAAAGAAACTCAATGTAGCAATCGTCGGTCTGGGATTTGGCGCGGAATTCATTCCGATCTATCAGCATCATCCCAATGCGAACATGTATGCCATCTGTCAGCGTGATCCAAAAAAGCTCAAAGCTGTTGGCGACGCATTCGGAGTGGAGGCGCGTTACACGGATTTTAAGGAACTGCTGAAGGATCCAAATATTGACGCCGTTCATATCAATTCCCCGATTCCGGATCACGGTTGGATGAGTATCGCCGCGCTGAAGGCGGGCAAGCACGTGAGTTGCACGGTGCCGATGGCGACCAGTATCGAGGAATGCAAACAGATCGTGGATCTGGTGAAAAAGACCGGGCTGGTTTACACGATGGCCGAGACTGTCGTGTACGCGCGGGAGTATCTCTACATGAAGGAGCTGCGAGACAAGGGGGTGCTCGGAAAACTTCAGTTTGTGCAGGCCAGCCACCAACAGGACATGGACGGATGGCCGAACTACTGGCCTGGTCTGCCTCCAATGTGGTACGCGACCCATTGCGTGGGCCCGGTGAGCGGACTTGCGGACGCGCCCGCTGAGTATGTTAGCTGCTTTGGGTCTGGAACCATCCGCAAAGAACTTCAAAAAAAGTACAACTCACCATTCGCGGTTGAGACGGCGCACATCAAATTTAAAGGAACCGATTTGTCGGCGCGTATTATCCGCAGCTTGTTTGATACGGCGCGGCAGTATCGCGAGAGCATTGACGTGTATGGCGACAAAGCGTCGGTGGAATGGCCGCTGATCGAGCATGAACCGCTGGTCATGCATCGCGCGAAGCTGCCCGAGCCGAAGATTCCGAAGCATGTGAAAGCTCCGGATTTTGCCAAACTTTTGCCGAAGCAGATTCGTCCGTTTACCACTAACGGCGTGTACGGTGTCGGGAAGAAGGCGCACCTTTCATTCACGCAAGGGGCGGGACATGGCGGGTCGCATCCGCACCTCGTGCACGAATTCGTGAGCGCGGTCGTTGAGAAGCGGGATCCGTTTCCGAACGCGCGCCAGTCGGCGAACTGGACTTGCGTGGGTTTGTGCGCGCATCAGTCCGCGTTGAAGGGCGGTGCGATCGTGAAGCTTCCGGCCTTTACGCTTTAGTAGATGGTGAGGTTTCGAATTTGGAATCAGTAGTCGGCAACTTTAGTTGCCGGTTACAAAGCGCCAGAGGCGCGAGCTGATGACCCCCTCGCATGGCGGCTAGGCTTGAGGCTCCCCCTGGGAGCTGAGCTTGCACGTCACTAGATCTGGGTTGCGATGCTTTGCTGCTTCGTCACTTTTCTGGTGCAATCCGCGTCTGGGCGCAGCTGGGGCTACGCGCTCCCAGGGCCTTTGGAGACTGGCAACTAAAGTTGCCAGCTACTTTTCCCAATCTTTAGACCTTACTTGCCCACAAGCTGTGAAATAAGGCTGAGAAGCGGATAAGTTTTCGCGTGATCAACAGGCGGACTGCTGATGCCCGTGAGGGGGCGACGCGAGTTGGTTTTGAATCGGCCTTTTTGGATTCACGCGCCGATTCCATTGTTGTGGGAGGCGGTGTGAATTTCTTTGCAGACATACCGGCTGATTAGACTGACGGGGCTGCAAGGGATGGATTCCGCGCCAAAGCGCGGAAGTTTGCCTACAAGGAATTCGCCCGCCTCGGTGTGTCGGGGGTGTTCGGTTGGATCAATACGGGAGGCTTATGATGCCAGAGGTTGAAGAAAGAACCCGGGTGGAGTTGGAAAGGGAGCTTGCGGATGCCGTTACGCGGCTGCGTGATTTGGGGGCGGTGTTGCTGCACGAATATTCACGCGAGGAGGTCGCTCGGATCCTCGACTCAGCCCTTGCAAAACCACCGGGATCGAGCCCTTTGGAGGGAGTTGATTCCGAGCGTTATGCGAGGGAGTACCAGCGGGCCGTGGAGGAATTGAAGCAGGAGCAGCAGGAGTTTCTGGGGGTCGAAGATATCGTGCGCGGGCTTCTAATGTTTGTAGAGTCGCCCGCAGAGCGGATCCGTAAGAATCTGCATCTTCAGAGAAGAGACTGATACGCGCCTGGGCGGACCGGCGCGGAGGTCTGCCTGTGGGTTTTATTTCTTTCGAGCCGTTGACTGGCTCTGGGCCGCCGCCTTGGAGATGAGATCGATCGCGTTATCGATTTTGATCAACGCAGCCTTAGCGTTGCCGGCTTTCAAAAGTTGGATTGCCTGCTGGGAGACTGCTTCAGCCAAATCCTGATGGCTTCCCTTGTTCTGTTGAGCAGAGTTGAGGTGGTTATGCGCCGCAATCATGTGTTTCAGTGCAGCAGACGTATCAGTCGAAGCCTTTTCCTTGGCTTGCTTCATGTCAGCCAACGCTGCATTCACACGAACTTGCCCGGGGAACGGCGGGGCATCCGTGGCCACCACTGAAGTAGAGACGAGAGCGAAGAGCGAGAATAAAGGTGCAAGCGCAAAAGCCTTCATCCCGGATATAATGTGCGGTCCAACAATAACTTCAAGCGTGAAATGGAAACAGGCTCACCCCTCAGCATGCAGCGCACCTTTCCCCGAACTCTGTCCTAGCCCCCTGTACACCCTGGATCCCAGACCCGCAGACCCAGGATTGGAGGCGGGGGCGGGAATCGAACCCGCGATAGAGCTTTTGCAGAGCTCGGCCTTACCACTTGGCGACCCCGCCGCTTCCTGAACAGGACTGAAACCTTAGGCGACCTTCGGTTGGTTCGTCAACTATCCTCCAGTCTGCCTGCTTTCACAGTCTATTTCGCGTGAACGTCTTTGTTTGGACTCTCGCGTTTGGACTTATTCTCAAAAGCTGTCTAGCGTGCCAGTGCTTCATGGCGACTTTTAATGTAACGGTTCTGGGCACTGGCACCTCTCAGGGGGTACCCCGCATCGGCTGCCAATGTGACACCTGCATCTCAACGGATCCAAGGGACAAACGCTCCCGCTGCTCGGTGTACATCCAGGCTCCAGAGGCGAGTTGGGTGATTGATACGGGACCCGACTTCCGAAGCCAGTGCCTCAGAGAGGGGATAACGAAAATGGATGCCGCTCTTTTCACTCACGCGCATACCGACCATATCATGGGCTTCGATGATTTACGCCCTTTCTCTTACGGCCGTCACAGATTCCCAGTTTACGGCTCGGCGGAGACGCTTGCTCAGTTGGCGCGGGCCTTCCACTTTGCTTTTGATGAAGGCGCGAGGTTTCCAGGCTATCTTCACCCCGATCCCAAGGAGGTATGTGGGCCGTTTAATCTAATGGGCACAGAGGTGGTGCCTTTGCCGCTTCCGCACGGAAGCACTCAGTGCATTGGTTATCTTTTCAGGCGAGGGGGCCGTTCGCTCTTTGCGTATTTGACGGATTGCAAAAGCGTGCCCGGGGAGGTGGAGTCGCTGGTGAGCGGGGTGGATTATTTGGTGATTGATGCGCTCCGAGAAAAGCCGCACCCCACCCACCTCAGCGTGTCGGAGGCGCTGGAGGTGATTGATCGGATCAAGCCGGGTTCAGCGTGGCTTACACATCAGTGTCACGAACATCGCCATGCTGATCTGGAGCAAAGGTTGCCCGATGGTGTGCGAGTGGCGTTCGACGGGCTGGTTCTCTGCAGCGAATGCTGAAGTTTGTGTGAAACTCGATTCTGGGCTGGGGCCGTTTCCCGCTGGAAGGGCGTTTCGTTCTAATAGTGAGCGGCCCTTTGACTTTTTGGGGGTCTTGGGATTAGAACAGAGGCGTGTGGTTCGCGCGGTTGGTGGAGACTTGCCGGAGAAGTTTTGATCTCTCCAAATTCCCTCTAAAAGCTTCGTCGCGTTCAACTTGGTTTCCCAAATTTCCCCAGACAAAACCGTGAGCTCAAATCAGGATTTTATTCTCGAGATTCTTGAAGACAGTGGTCTAGCGACCCGTCGTGACATCCAGGAGGCGCGTGACAATTCCCCCAACGGGAATGTATTGGAGACTCTCATCGCCAGTGGCGTAGTCACCGAGGAGGATTCAATGCGGGCACTTGCAGCGCACGCAGCGATGGAGTTTATCGAGCTTGAGACGATGACCCTCGACCGGGCGGTGCTCGACAGGGTGCCCAAGGAATTGGCTGAGCGCTTCAAGGTGGTGCCTGTCGCTGAAACCGATGGCGGACTGATGATAGCGGTCTCCAACCCGCTGGATTTCGACACGTTTGACAGCCTTGGGCATGTGCTCGGCATTACTCCAGAGTTTGTCTGCGCAACCTCCAAGGCCATCACTGCCGCGCTCAAGAACTATTACGGGATCGATTCCGAACAACCGGCGACGGTGAACCCGTACGAACTCGACGAAAACGATCCGGATAGCGATGCACCGATCATCCGCATGGTGACCTCCCTGCTCAGCGAAGCGTACGCGCTCCGTGCAAGTGATATCCACCTTGAGCCGATGGAAACCTACTTCCGGGTGAGGTTCCGGATTGACGGGGTGCTTCAGGAAATGCAAAGCCCGCCCAAACGGCTGCAGTCCGCGATCATCTCGCGCTTGAAGATTTTGACCGGGTCGATGTCCATCGCTGAAAAGCGCATCCCGCAGGACGGGCGTATTCAAATCACGGTTGGTCCGCGGCAGATCGATTTGCGTGTGTCCACCGTCCCCAGTACGCAGGGCGAGAGCATCGTCATGCGTATTTTGGACAAGTCCGCGCTGCAGCTCGGACTTCCCCAGTTGGGCTTTCTCTCCGATGATCAAGCCACTTTCGAGCAGCTCATCACCCTTCCGGATG
>JBILLC010000143.1:0-5844 GCA_044376275.1 Chthoniobacteraceae bacterium
TCGATGGCGTCCAATGCCTCACGGATCCCTTCCGGACAAGACCCATGCCGGATTTCCAAGGCTCGCTGTACAGCCGTCCGGAAGGCTCTTAGCTGACCCTCGGATAGACCTTCCAGTTTGCCTTCTTCTTTGCCTTCTAGTCTGAGTTGATCGGCGAGAGTCATGGTTTTGGTTTGAAGGGGTTTGCTGCGGATTGTTTTGATGCGTTCCTTGAGCAGGGAGACGTTTTGCTCAGCGTTCAAAACATAGCGCAACATCCGCTCCAAAGCACTGTCGGAAATCGCAAATAAAAGCGATTCCTCCCACAGAGCATCGCTCAGCAGTTCATCGAGCGGCTCCGCTTTTAACGCGCGCAATGTCATAATGCCCTCCGGTGTTCCGGCCAGCTCCTCGTAGGGGATGCGCACCAACTCGAGCAGATGGTATATGAGTGTCGGTTGCCACGGCCTGAGAATGTCTGCGAGTTCAGCCGGCAGATCGATGAGGTCGTCCAGGCGCGGGGCGGTTTTCAAAGGACGTTTCCCCTGCGCGAGCACGATGGGAAGGATGGCTGGCAGTTTTGACGGAGCGGGATGCGCCGCAGCGAAGCGCTCCCAGATGCGAAGGATGTACGAGAGCAGGCGCAGCGCCATGCGCGGATCCTCGGAGCTTTGGTGCTCGAAGAGGACAGGAACGCGTCGGCTTGGGCGAGTTTGAACGCGGCAAAATGCGGATCGACAAAGGTCGAGGACTCGAGGCGTAGGGAATTCCAGTCGGCGGCGTGTGAGATTTGCGTGGGCAGATAGTTTTGAAAGAAGCCGCGAGCGTTGTCGGGGTTGGAGAAGGTGGCTTTGAGGAGTTTGTCGTTTGGGTGATGGATGGGTTCCTCCGGCATGTGCTCTTTAAGAGAGTCGCAGATGGAGGGGGAGACCGCCGTAAGGCGTTGGCCAAAGAGGGTCGGGCACAGGACTGAGGGTGTGATCAGGTCTCGGAGATCAGCCGGCTGCGTGCTGAGGACGGAAGCGGTTTGTTTGCAGTTGAGTCTGCGTATGCGTATAATAGCTTGATGCAGATGCGCCAATGGTCAATCACCCTCCACGGACCCGCGGGAATCATCAGCACGGTCGATACTGGTGAATCACAGTTCGTGATCGGTACGGAGATCGCCAGTGACGTGTTTACGGTGGTTGGCGACGGCGTGAAGGCGCGGCACGCGTGGGTGTGGATTGGCGAAGCTCGATTGCAAGTCGAAGATCTGGGTGGTGGAACTCTAGTTAACGGCTATCTGATCACTGAGCGGGTTCAGGCGGAGTATCCAGCGAGTGTTCAAATCGGTGAGGTTACCTTGGTGATTGAAGTGAAAGCCGTGCAGCCGGTGGCTGTATCACCCACTCCCAGTTCCTTGGATGTTACGATCCCCCAGCGGGCAGTGACCAAGAGCAAGGCAAGCATAGAGGTTACCATTCCGCAGAGGACGCCAACAAGAACCGCTGCAGGGACTGTTAACTATCTGAAGACTCAAATTACTGACTCGCAGAAGCCCGATGCTCCGCTTACCGGCGGTTATTCGCTAGTCCGTGAAATCGCGCGTGGCGGCATGGGGCAGATCTACTTTGGAGAAGATCCGCAGTTGGAGCGGCAGGTGGCAGTGAAAGTCAGCAGTATCAGCGAAGACGGAGAAGATCCGCGTTTTTCAAAAGAAGCAAAGGTGCTGGCCCAACTCGCGCATCCCAACATTGTTCCCATCTACAACATCGGCGTGGACGCCCAGAACAGGCCCTTCTACAGCATGAAGCTGATCAAGGGACGTACGCTGCAAGCGGTGTTGAACCAGATCCGTGATGGTGACGCTGTTACGGTCAAGGATTACCCAAGAACCACGTTGCTGACGATCTTTCGCAAGGTGTGCGACGCGATGATGTTTGCGCACAGCAAGGGGATCCTGCACCGCGACTTGAAGCCCGAAAACATCATGGTGGGCGAGTATGGCGAAGTGCTGGTGATGGACTGGGGGTTGGCGAAGGTGCTGGGTGAACGCGAGGAACAGAGCTCGAGCATTTCACGAGTCAACGACACGGGTGAATACGGGATGACACTGGAGGGGGAAGTGATGGGTACACCCCAGTACATGAGTCCTGAACAGGCCATGGGCATGGTGGCGGAGCTCGATCAGCGCAGTGACATCTACAGCCTCGGCGGGATTCTCTATGCCATCCTCACGCTTAGACCACCTATCGATGGGACAACCTTGGATGAGGTGCTGACCAAGGTGAAGAATGGGAGCATCAGCTCGATGGTCACAAAGCGCGGCGGCAAAGGTCCGGTGGCGGTAGGGACACCTACTGCGATGGGTGCTGAAGTGCCCGAGGCGTTGCAAGCCGTCACGCTCAAGGCGATGGCGACTGATCGCAATAAGCGCTACGCTAGTGTGGAAGCTTTTGCTGGTGACATTGAGCGATACCAGAACGGGTTTGCCACGCAGGCGGAGGACGCAGGCGCACTTCGCAAACTCACGCTCTTTGTGAGGCGTAACAAAGGACTATCCACGGCGGCTGGATTGATGCTGGTGGGAGCGATTGCATTTACGCTACGACTCGGAATCGAAAAAAATCGGGCTTTAGACGCGCTCGAAAAAACACGCCGCGCGGCTGCTGCCGCCAATATGTCTCTGGCCGATGCGGCTGATTCGGAATCAGACGCTATCGCTGTTAAACGTGCTCTCGACGCTATCCCTGAAGATTTGCGTACTCCGGACTGGAACTACTTTTGTGATCGGATCGATACGGCAACGTTCACGCTCAAAACGCCCGCCGGGCAATCGTGGGTTGGGTTTGATGACTGGCCATCAAAATCGGAGAGCATGGTGGCGCTTCGAAGCGACGGCACTTTGTTCTCTGTGAATGTTGATACCGGAACCTTACACGCGCTTTGGAAGCTCGATCCGCCGCCGGCGACAATGCTCGGACCAATAGGAATATCCGCCAGTGGGAAGCTCATTGCCTTAATGAAAACAAATGCGGATGTTTCTCAGGTGGATGTCTGCAACCTCGAAACCGGAGAACGTTTGGGAGGATTCACTGGCTCCGCATTTCCGAACACGAGAGCACTTAGTGTTTCCGAGGAACTGTGCCTTTTTCCGGGCGTACATGCCCAGGGAGGGGGTTTTTTTGAGGTATGGGACTGGAGATCCTCGACGCGCCTTTGGCAGCAAAGAATTAATGATCGCTTCACAGTACCCTTTGCGGAGTTTAGCCGGGATAAGAAAAGCGTCTTCATTGCGGGTGACAGACAGTTTCAGCGGCGGGAGGCGTTCAGTGGGCAAGTGATCGCATCCGGGGTTCAACCTGTTATGATTGGTCAATGGTACCCATGGAGCGGCGTGGGGGGGGCTGATTGGTCTCGGTTCTTTGCCCCGATGAACTCCGAGAGGCTGCGAAGGCTTGATCCATGGAAAGGGACAGTCGATTTTGAGGTGTCATTCAAGTACGGCAACTTCGCGAGTGGAATGATTCCTCCGGGGGATTTGTTTGCAACAGTCGGAAGAGTTTCTCCAGTTTCGGGTGTCTTGGAAATCCGGAGTAGTTCCAAGGGGAAGGTATCACGTTCCCTCCCCTTTCTCGGGCGAGTTGGGATTGAACATGGGGCTCCAAAAATCTGCGCGAAGCCGAACGCTGTAGGGGTTCGAATTCCATCCGCTCTCAAAATTTGGCGATTGGAGAATGCTAAGCCAAACATAACGCTCCGAACGGGACATCCGCGTCTTCAAAATACGCAGCGCATCGCCTCTACCGTGAGTGCGGACGGTAAAATATTCCCTGCGGTGACTGATTTATCTCAGGGCAAACCAAACATGCCACTTGTCTCTAACCAGTCTCTTCCGTCGGGGTCTTACAAGGTTCTAGTCACCCCTGCGGGGAATCATGTTTTGTATTACAGCGGAGACACATTGGGGGCGTATCGGCTTTCCGATTCAGGGTTGGAAGAAATCTGGGCTCTTGGGAAGAAGCTCAGGTGGTCTGTGCTGGGCTTGTTCGCCTTGCACCCTGTCGACGGGCGTATCTGGACGGGCCGACAAGTCTTGGAGTTGGAGACTGGTCGGGAATTGGTCACTTTGAAAGATCGCCAAGGGCTTAGTTGGTCGGATTCTGCAGTATGGGTTGGCTCAAACCGAGTGGCTGAAATTGCGCTGCAGGATCTACAGGCATCGAGCGCTGAATCGGACTCCTTTGGTAATGAAACGGTGAAAATTGCGCTGTGGGATGCCGAGTCGGGGCGTCTTTTGACGAAAGCGAATGCCCCGCATGCGATCTGGAATTGCTCCTCGCCCGATGGGATGCAGTTGGCTGAGGCGGGCTCGGATAAGCGGGTGCGAATCCGGAATGGTCAAACACTGGAAATTGAGCAGGAGTTTCGATGTCACGAGGCTCCTCTGACTGGCGTGGCCTGGCATCCAACTCTTCCTTTGCTCGTGACAGGTGCGACCGATGGGATAATCCGTGTCTGGAGTCTTGTGAATTTTCAAAAAGTGGATGAATTCACGAGCCCGCCCCATCAGGTTCCCAGTCGGGGACAAGAATATTATAAGATCCGTCTGGAAATTACAGCCGATGGGACGGAGCTGAATGCGTACCGTGATGGAGAGATTCTGGTTTATCGGCCCCAGAGTTTTTCGACTGCGAAATAACAGAGACTTTTGCAGCCATTCATCGGCGCTGGATTGAGGCTGCAATAATTCAGACGCTTTTCGCACGCATTTTCACCAAAGACGTAAAGCCCCGAGCAAAGCTGCGTGGGCATCCGGTGGAATCACAGTGCATCTCGACTGCATGAGGTGGGCGGCGATCAGACAGTCAAAAGAATAACGGTGCACTTCTGGAAATTCCTCCGATCGATAAATGAGCGATTCGTCCAGAGGCAGGTCTTTGATCTGGAGATAAGCTTGGCAGGATAGCATCCACTTTTTCAGGAGGCTTGGAAAACGTGAGTCTTCCTGCGCGACGCTTCACGGAGATGAATGCAGCTTCGCCTGCGTCGAGTCTGGGTCGTCTGCGCCGATTGTCTGCAGCGTAGGTGCTTTTGGCTCAGAGCTTCTGTGCGAAGGCCTCGAGCGATTCCGATCGGAAAGCAATTTCGTGGAGTTGCTCTAGTCGTCTTGGATCGTCGATGGCGTCCAATGCCTCACGGATCCCTTCCGGACAAGACCCATGCCGGATTTCCAAGGCTCGCTGCACAGCCGTCCGGAAGGCTCTTAGTTGACCCTCGGATAGACCCTGGGATAGACCTTCCAGTTTGCCTTCTTCTTTGCCTTCCAGTCTGAGTTGATCGGCGAGAGTCATGGTTTTGGTTTGAAGAGGTTTGCTGCGGATGGTTTTGATGCGTTCCTTGAGCAGGGAAACGTTTAGCTCAGCGTTTAAAACATAGCGCAACATCCGCTCCAAGGCACTGTCGGAAATCGCAAATAAAAGCGATTCCTCCCACAGAGCATCGCTCAGCAGTGCATCCAGCGGCTCCGCTTTCAACGCGCGCAATGTCATAATGCCCTCCGGTGTTCCGGCCAGCTCCTCGTAGGGGATGCGTACCAACTCGAGCAGCCGGTACATGAGCGTGGGTTGCCACGGCCTGAGAATGTCTGCGAGTTCAGTCGGCAGATCGATGAGGTCGTCCAGGCGCGGGGCGGTTTTCCAAGGACGCTTGCCCTGCGCGAGCACGATGGGAAGGATGGCTGGCAGTTTCGCCGGCGCTGGATGCGCCGCAGCGAAGCGCTCCCAGATGCGGAGGATGTACGAGAGCAGGCGCAGCGCCATGCGCGGATCCTCAGAGCTTTGGTGTTCGAAGAGGAGGTACAGGAACGCGTCGGATTGGGCA
>JBILLC010000284.1:0-3957 GCA_044376275.1 Chthoniobacteraceae bacterium
TGCTGACGCTTTTCTTAAGTCCCGCAGACTGGATGAGGGCCGTTTTCTCTGCTGCATCCCGCGCCTGCGCTACACGCCTTACTGGACCATTCCCGCGCGGAAAACACCGCTGGATGATACGAGGCACGCCCGCAATGAATCGATGAAGGAGCACGATCTCGCGCCGCTGCGTCAAGCCATCGTCGAAGTCGTCCGCCAGACCAAGATGAAAGTGCTCATTTGTCCGGAGGACGAGACGCAGATGGCGCTCGGTAAAGAAATGCTTTTCGACAAATTGCCCGCTGACGTGAAGGAGCACGTCGTATGGCGCGCGGAGTTCTGGCTCACCGGCGAAGCTCTGAGCACCTACATACGCAGCGCCGGTCTTTTTGGCGCGGAAATGCACAGCCCGATCCTGTGCATCGGTAATGGCATCCCGGCGATCGTCTGCCGCTGGGAAGAGCAGACCAGCAAAGGCGTCATGTGGCGCGATATCGGACTTGGTGAATGGCTATTCAATCTTGACGAGGCAACAGAGATTCCCGGCATTGTTCCAGCCGTGCTCGCTCTCGCCAAAGACCCTACCGCAGCGAAAGCAAAAGCAATGAAGGCAAGGTCTTTTGTGCTGCAACGCCAGCACGAGACGATTCGAATACTCGCCGATTCGCTGTGACGCCGTATTCAGCCTTTCAACACGCAACGCCGTCTTTTTAAAAAATGTTCATGATCCTTCGAACTCTATTCGCGATGCTCACGCTTTTTTCCCATGTCGCGTCGCACGCGCAGGAGAAGCTTCCAAACAGCCACAACAGCACCACGCCTCCGCCTTCGTGGGATCAAATCCGCGGCGTGCAAATGAGCGGTGGCCTCAGGGCTTTTTGGAATGTGGCGGGCGGTGACAACGCGACGAACTATCGGGAAGCAGCAGCGCATGGCTTCGAGATGGTAGACCTTTTGAGTACCTATTCCGACTACCCTGGAAGGCAGAAGGAGAATATCCGCAAGACGCTGGATACCAATAAAACCAATCCATGGCAGAAGCCGGAGTTTTTCGAGCGGATTATCAGACGCAACATCGAGCAGCGCGGCAACCAGAATGCCATTTTTGTCCACGACATTGAGTTCAGCTTCGAGGAGGACATCGATAGGGCATGGGCGGATCTTGAGGTGCGCGCCGCATCAAAGGCAACGGACCGCCAGCAATTTTCCGATGCATACCTGCGCGAGTGGGCTACTTGGTTTACATTGCCTTGCCAGTGGACAAAGGAACGATTCCCCGGGACGCCTGTCGGAATCTACGGCCCGCAACCGTTCCGCCGCGATTACTTCGGTATCTCCGGCAAGTCCGCGCAGCAAATCGACGGCACTCATCACAGCGATGCCGAGTTGTGGCAGCACATTGATCCCTTCGTCGACTACTACATCGCCAGCATCTACGTCTTCTATGACAAGCCTGACTCCATCTATTACATGGCGGCGAATGTGGAGGAAAACGTCGAGCGCACCCGCAGTTACGGGAGCAAGCCTCTCTACGCCTATGAGTGGCTGCGCTACCATGATTCCAACAAAAAACTGGCTGGCCAGGAGGTCGCCCCGTGGCTCGCGGAAGCGATGGCCGTGCTGCCTTACTTCTGCGGCGCACGCGGTATCGCGCTCTGGGGCTCCGAGCCCCGGCGACAGGGGCAGTACTACCACACACTCCCCGTATTCACGAGTAGCCTCGGTCGCGTCTCAGATCTATCCGTCAAGATCGCATCTGCCAAACTCATGCCGGACGAACCCGCGCACGTGCTCTGGAAAGCCAAACGGCCACTCATCCGGCGCATGCGTGTGAGCGCCGATGAATGGATCATTTTTGCCGTGAACCCATGGCAAGCCGAAGACGCGATTTGCAACGTGGAAGTGCCATTGGAGCAGAGCAGCATCACCGTGGAACTGCGCGGACGCCACAGCGAGGTTTTTCACCGCGTGGGTGAGAGCATGAAGCGGCTGTGAAGCGTGAGTTGTTTATCCCTCCCGTCCCGCACCAGCGTCTCGCTCATGAATCAGCAAGCCGGTGCGGATCGGAATTGTGGAGTGCGACTGAGAATGGGCATCTAGATGCCCAGGTTGAATGATTTGTAAGAGGGACTGAATCGGGGTGATGAGAAGACGGCCATCGCTTTCACCATCGCGAGAACTCGCGTGGCTAAAAAACTGCACGTCACCTGCCAATCGACTGACCTTTGAGCATAACGGCGTTTGGCGCCGCGTCGCCAACGTGGAAGCGAATGTGATTCGGGAGCTGCTGCTTTAGTCTGGCAGGCAAGAGGCGATGGCCAGACCGCGCCTGCGATACTTTAGTACCTCAGACCCGCTCCGGAACGACCTCATCAAAGGCTAACCCCTGGTGTTGCGGGTGGCCGTCTGTTTCGGCTGTTCCTTTTTAGGCTTCTTGACTTCTTTTTTGCGACTGTTGTTTCCCTTTGCCATAACAACGTCTTTCATTCACCGGAACGCGGCGTGCGTCGAGGTTATTCGAGGCAAAATTTTCATCTCAAATGAAAGACTTCAAATCAAACGATCCGCTTCACGGAGTCACTCTCGAGAATATGGTCGTGTCGCTAGTTGATAGGCATGGTTGGGAGGAGCTGGGGCGGCATATTCAAATCCGCTGCTTCAATGAGAACCCGAGCATTAAATCGAGTTTAACTTTTCTCAGAAAGACGCCTTGGGCGCGGCAGAAGGTCGAAAAACTTTATATCTGGACCTGCGTTCAAAAAGATTAAAGGAGCGCAGCGCCAAACGCTATTCTTCGGAGCCCTGGTGTTCGAACGGGCTCCCAAAAAATACGGCTCTTTGGTAAAGTTTGAGCGAGAAGAGAGGCCCCCTCGGGCGGTGACGTTAAGGATCAGCGGTAACAATGCTTTTTCTTTACCTATGCAAGGATCGCTTTCACCACGTTTCCGGAGACGTCCGTTAAACGAAAATCGCTGCCGGGATGCCTGAACGTGAGCTTCTCATGATCGAATCCGAGAAGGTGCAAAAGTATCGCGTGGAAGTCATGTACGTGCACTTCGTTCCTCGCGATTTTAATTCCGAATTCATCAGTCTCGCCGTAAGTGATGCCGGGCTTGACGCCAGCGCCTGCCAACCAAGATGAATAAGCCAGATTGTGATGCTCGCGTCCTTTGGCCTCTGGTTTGTCCATGAAAGAGGTGCGACCAAATTCGGTAGTGAAGACTACGAGCGTACCTTTCGAAAGACCCAAGCCCTTGAGATCCCATATTAGTGCGGCCGTGGCCTGATCAACCCGCCGCGCCCGTGACTCGTGAGTCTTGATGTCCCCGTGCGCCGCATCCCAGTTCGTCGCGGTGCTGGACCCCGAATCAATCAGTTCGATGAAGCGCACTCCCCGCTGTGCCAGACGGCGGGCCACCAAATCACCCTTGTTCTTTTTGGCTCTCTCGCTGTGACACGAATAACAAGCTGTGGCCAGAAATGGGGCGCACCTCGCGTTCGAAAAACTCGATATTTGCGGGCGTTGGTTCTGTCCAGCCCGCTGGGGAGGCGGTCGCTGTCGACTGCTTCTTAGCCGGCTCCGCCGCGATGGCGTTCGGCTTTTGTACCGCGCAGAATGAAAGCGCGGCGTTCAAATTGATCAGGGAAATCAGCGCCGATCTTTTGAGGTGGAAAAGGGTGCTCATGCCTCGTAAGCGCCTCTATGGGAGCAGTCTAATATTGCAAATTCATTTGGCACGCCTCTCTCACCCGCGGCGCTTGCGGGAGTTGCGGAAAAGGGGCGAAAAGCAAATTACCTCGTCTGTCGGACATCCGCTCTTGTCACCCCTTGCTGGCGACCGAGGCGACCAAAAGCGCATGCTCGCGAATCGATGCTCGCAGCGGTTTGTCGACAATCTCCACGCGCACCCCGACGTGCACAGCGTCGAACACTTTCACCACGTCGCTGGAGCGCATCCGGATGCAGCCGTAACTCAC
>JBILLC010000144.1:0-5821 GCA_044376275.1 Chthoniobacteraceae bacterium
AATGTCGTCATTATCTGCGTTTGAAAGCGGCTCAAAATTCTGGGCGCCCGCCTCGATCGCAGCGGCCTCGGCGTCAACCGAGACGTCCGCATGATGGGCCTCAACGATGCCAACGTGATCAAAGAGGAACTTGTTGCTGCCGGGTGCACCCAGCTGGCCCTTTTTAAAAAGCACCCGGATCTCGGGGGCGGTCCGGTTGTTATTGTCCGTAAGAACCTCGACGATGACGGGAACCTTGTGCGGGGCGTACCCCTCAAAGGCGAGTTCCTCCATCACCATCTTCTCCTCGCCCAAGCCCGCGCCTTTCTTAATGGCACGCTCGATGACATCTCGGGACACGGATTCCTTCCGGGCTTTTTCGATGGCGGCAAAAAGCCGGGCGTTCCCGTCTGGATCAGCGCCGCCGAGTTTCGCGGCTACGGAGATTTCTTTAACCAGTTTGCCGGTGGCGGCGGATTTTCTTTTTGCGTTGATTTCGCGTTTTGCGAGAAGCCATTGACGACCCATAGACCCATGGCTCTTAGCAAGCTTAAGGAATGGTTCAAGGGAAAGATGCAGTGCCTTGGCGGATTTTGAGTAATCATCAAGCCACGCCACAGGCGCCGATTTCGCGCATCAGAGCGGTGAAGCGGGAAATGGCTCCCAGAATCGTGGAGCCCCCTCAACTTTACTCACTCGGCGGAGGCAAAGGTGACATAGCCTTTGGCCGATGGTGCGGTGCATCTTATCTCTGCCTCAAACATTCCCCCACAAGGACTCTCCACGGGACCCTTGCCCCGGAAAGCCGCGAGCGGGGGGACGTTTGATGGCTGGCACGGGCGCGGTCACGGGACCCGCCCCTACTCTTTTACGCTCAGTAGAAACTCCCTGATTGCATCGAACTGCCGGATGCCATCTCCATCCAAGACGTTTTTGATTCCTGTTTTCGCGGCCGCATCAGAGTAGCGCGGCATCTTGGTCTCCGGGTCCAGCCGCTGAGGTTGCAAAAGCCAACGCTCAAAATAAGACAAACGGAGGCGCGCCCCCGCATGCGCGAGATTAAGTGCCGGAGCCTCAAATGGAGCCGTCGCCTTTCGGTTGCCGAGGTCATGGCATGCAGTGCAGGCAAACCCGCCCTGCTCGCTCACCAGCATTTCGCCAGCCTTCACTGCGGCAGCCTCGACGGGACTCCCTGACGAAAGCTCCCCACCTTTCACCGGATAACCATGCCAGTGCGAAAGCCCCCTGGCCAGGGACTCCGCATAATGCTCAAAAGCTGGCATTCTGCCGTATAGATATGGACGCGTTTTGCCGGGCAGTTGTCCCGCGATCATGGCAGCGCTCCAGCTCGGTTGCAGCTTTTCGCCAAGCCATGTCAGCGCTGGAATCGAAGTGGTTTGATGCGGTGCCTCGGACGGATTGGGCATCGTTTTCCCCGGCGTCGGCTTGGGAGCGGCCTTCAACGCACCAAGCATGTTTGCCTCTTCCGTAACCGAAGCCCAGACGCTCTGGCGCGCGTCCATCTGATGGCACGCCACACACCGCAAACTGACGACTGCGCGTTGCGCGAATTCAAGCGCCGAATCATGTTCAACAGACGCAAGCCCAGCCCTCGCCAGCGACCTGAGCGCATCCCGCTGCTCCGCGCTGAAACGAAAATCAGGCGCCGCCCCGAGCTTGGCTGGATCATCGGCAAGACATCCCGATTCCCAACCTTTCTGAAGCGTGGCCTCCAAGGCCGGCCCCATTCCCTGTCCGCCCGCATGGCATTGAATGCATCCGCTCATTGCAAGCGCTCGCGCCCCCCTTTTTTCATCCCCTTTTTGATAAGCCCCGGCGTCTTCGGCGGGAAACGACATTAAGAACGCTGCGAGCTGATGCGCCTCCTTCCGGCTTAATGCGGTCTTTGGCATCCGGCTCGATGGATGATTTTTGTGGGGATCCAACAGATACTCGACCAGACCCGCCGGATACCACTTGGAGCTGACATGCGCGAGCGGCACCCTATCAAAGCCATTGCCCGGCTTGCTTTTGGGTGTGCTGTGGCATGCGATACAGCCGAGGTTGCCGAATAACGCCCCGCCAGCGGCGGCATCGGAGGACTCGAAAATCGGATCTGCCGCAGGCTTACCAGTGCGAGCCAGAAATGCGGCGATATCCCGTGCGGCCCCCTGGGCAGCCACACCCCTCAAAACCGAGGGCATCATGCTACCGGGACGATCAGCGTGAGGATTCAAAATCCAACGCGCAATCCAAGCCTCCTTAAAGCGCACTCCAGCGTCGAAAATGTACGGGGCGTTCGGCGCAAGCTCAGGCATTCCCTCAGGGGCGGAACCCTTTGGAGAGAGCACATTTTGAGGGCTGTGACATGCCAGGCAATTCGCCTGTGCAAACAACGAGCGTCCCATGCGCAACTGCGATCCCTTGCCCACAGCAGCGCTCAAAGTTGCAGGAAGATAAAGCGAAGTCGGCTGCACCGGCTCCACTCCAAAATCTGCCGACGACCACAGAAGTCGAAGTGTCGAATCCCCCGAACCAGGGCTTTCGTACTCAACGGCAATCTCGTTGCCGCCCTTGCGCAACTCCACCGCATTTTGCAGACGTCTTTCCGGACCACCGAGATTCCCCTCAAACACATTCACTCCATTCACACTCAGCTGTATCCGCCCCGCTCCCTCCGCATGAAAAGTCACGTTTTTACGCAGCGGCATCATCATGACAGTGTCCCACCGCGCATGGAACGCCCCCTTCGGCAGGAAAGGCGATGCAAACGTGTCAGCCGGCACATGCAACGCGATGAGACGATCCTTGCGGACGTCCTCCTTGTTGCCCGAACGAAGCGTGAGCGCCACACCGCTCCCGGCGGTCTTCACTGCAGGCGCCTGATGTTTCTGTGCAGCCAGGGCAGGCGCAGGCCCCTCCTCATGTGCAACAGCGTTGATTGTATGCCAGATCTTTTCCGGGACAGCTTCGCCTGACGCTGATTTGATTCGCATCGTGATTTCACTCTGCATCACCGGAGTCAAACCGGTTGCAGCAAGAAACACCGATTTTTGGTCGCTCGACAACGCCACACCGGTGATGTCTACCGAGTCATGCCCAAGCTCATCAGGATTGCTTGGACGATAATCCTTCGAGCCATAATTCGAGGTCCAGCGGTAGTTGTACTGTTCGATACTGTAATTGTCGGCATCGGTGGCGCTCGCGGGATCCAGCGGTTGCTCAAAATCGATGTGAATACCGCGATCCGTCACACGCAGCGCTTTCGGCGCGTAACTTGGTTTTCCAGTGTAACGGATTCGCTGGATGGCACCGTCGTCCGTGCCGGAGGTCTGCCATCCACGCTGGCCCGCCAGATACAACTGCCCATCACGATCCGAGAAACGTCCGCGCATCAGCCCCGTTGCAAACTTCAAAGGCACTTTGCTCACGCCCCCCTGCACCACTCCATTGACGTCCTGCAACATCACTTCGTAAAGCGATGCCTGCCCATAACTGAGGTGCAGCAGGCGCCCTTTCATCGGGCCCCACTTGTCGCTGGTCACCCACACTTGACCGCCTGAGGAATTATCGACGGACTTCGGAAAAAAGCAGACGTGCGGCTCAAATGCGTCGGGCGTTTTTTCACGATGGGCCAGGTCGGGAACGCTCGTGAAGGCACCCTCCTTCACGATGTGCAGATAACACATGGGCACCCAGGTTCCCTCGTTATCACCGGTGGTTAAGATGTCGCCAGGCCCCATCCCAAGCCCGTTGGGAGCCCGCACACCGGTCGCAAACACGTCGAATTTGGATCCATCCTTTGACACACGCATCACCGTTCCGTTGTGTTCTCCGATTGGATCCCATCCGCGGCCCCCGCCTTTCACTGGTCCCCCTTTGGCGAAAAAGAAATTCCCCTTGGAATCCGTCTGCAAATCAAACATGAACTCGTGAAAGTTCGGTGTGACTTGGACTTGATTATTGAACATCTCGTACACATCCGCCTCACCATCCTGGTTGAGGTCTTTCAAGCGCACCAACCCGTCACGGCAGGTTAGATAAATTTCATCGTCCACAATCCGGAGCCCGAGTGGCTGATGCAATCCCGCTGCAAACCGTTTCCAAGTGATCTGCTTGAGGGAATCGTCAATGCCGGAGCCAATCCACACATCGCCTGCAAACGTCGAAAACGCGAGGCGGCCATCCCTGAAAAAGTCGAGCCCGCCCAACCGCAGCCAGGAACGCCACGGGTTGTCCATCGGAAGCGTTAAAGTGTCGAGCTGGTACGCGCCGGATTCATTTCCGAGTTGCCCCTCGGTTTGGATTGTTTGAGGCCACAGCGGTTTTCCCGGCTTTAAAAAAGCGCTCAGATCCTCAAGAGCCGGCGATGCCTTGAGCGATGCGACGCACTCTTGAACGCCTTCAAGTGTGCTCTTGCGGTGGGAAATTTTGAAACGCTCGCCTCCCTTGAATGCAGGCAACTCAAGCCCGACTTTTCCGGGCGCAATAAGTTTCCAGCGCGCGCCCACAGGCATTTGTGCTGCATGCAGCACCAGTCGCGAATCAGCCTTGGCAGCGTTGTCCCGAAGCACAACGCAGCCGTCGCGCTCCTCCAGAACGGCATCCTCCAGCACCTCGGCCACCAGCACCGTTGAAGCCTCGCCCGCTGACCGCACTTGGAATGATCTGGTCAGCGTCGCACCATCCCCCTCGCCCTCGATCCCGGGCGACTCCAATATTTCTGCGTCTCCAACCGTATACCAAACCGTCACGCGCTCGCCGTTTCGATAAAGCCCGCGGTACTGCGCCCACTCCTTCGGCAGTGGGCCATAGGGCACCGTCGAAGCCCCGAACCCCTTGGGTAGCGCCCGCGGATCTGAAAAGCTCCCCGCCTTGCTCCATCCGGGGATGGCCGAGGTGCGGAAAACAACGCTTCCAACCGGACCGGGATTGCCACCATGCGATCCGTTGAAAGCGACTCCCTTCAAATCCAAAAAGCCACCAGTCCAGCCGCCCGTACAACGAAGCAAATCCGTGTCGTAAACCACGGTACCCGCGAACGGGCTGCCAACGCGGACTGCTAGTCCCTTGGGTGTTGAGCCAGGGTTTTCACCGGGCATTTGCACCGTCAGATTCAAAAATGGACCGTAATCCATATCCCACTTGGGGCGCCCGCCCGCAGGCAAGGGCTCCACTTTCGCGGCGAGATTACCAATGAGCGCAGCCAAGATTAGGCCGAATGGAAGGGTACGGGCTGTATGCATAAATAAAGAAGGGGAATGAGGTTACTAAGCAAAGGGCCACTGGGGTGGTTGCGCGGACCAGACCGAGATCCGTGCTGCTGGATGAGCACGGACAACTGCAACCCTTAAACAACACCAGCACACTCGACAAGACGACGACTTTTTTTGGTGCCAAAAAATCTGTTCTTTGTGGATAGAATGCTCCGATGTCAACGCCTGCCTTTGTCTATCAGCCTCTCTTTGAGCTTGGACCGGACGAATCCAAGTACCGTCTTCTATCGAAGGAGGGAATCTCGCTCGCCAACTTTGAAGGCAAACAAATCCTCAAGATTGAACCCTCGGCTCTCGAGTACGTCGCACGGCAGGCACTGCACGACTGCTCTTTCATGCTCCGCGAAAAACATCTCAAACAGGTGGCCGCCATTCTTGATGACCCGGAAGCCTCCGACAACGACCGCTACGTCGCGCTCACCCTGCTCAAAAACGCCGAAATCGCAGCGCGCGGAATTCTCCCTTTCTGTCAGGACACCGGTACCGCCACTATTGTCGCAAAGAAGGGAGAGCAGGTTTGGACAGGGGCCGATGACGCTGAATGGCTCTCAAAAGGCGTGTATGAA
>JBILLC010000145.1:0-5764 GCA_044376275.1 Chthoniobacteraceae bacterium
CCATGACCGAAAACGGAATCCAGTTTCACTGGAAGGCGAAGGTTCTGGAGTGCAACTCATCGATCGGTGAAAACGTACTGATCAAACTTTCAACGGGAGCAACCATCGAGTCCGATGGAGTTCTGGTTTGCGCGGGGCGAAGTAGCAACACTCAGAATCTTAACGTCTCTGCAGCAGGTCTCACATTAGGCCGACGTGGACTCATCCAAGTGGGGCCGAGCTACCAATCGACCGAGGCGCCACACATCTATGCCGCAGGCGACGTCATCGGCGCGCCAGCACTTGCTGCGACCGGGATCGAACAGGCTCGCGCAGCCGTTCGACATGCCTTCAACGAACCTTTGGCTTGCGGACTTTCGAGGCTGTTGCCCACCGGAATCTACACGATTCCCGAGGCGAGTTTCGTCGGAGAGACAGAGCAGTCTCTTGCAGAGAAGGGTGTGCCGTATTTTATCGGACGTTGCCGGTACGAGGATATTCCCCGAGGCAACATTATCGGTGATCATCAAGGGTTCTTAAAGCTACTGTATCACCAAAATGATATGCGTCTTCTCGGGGTGCACGTGATGGGCGAACAAGCCACTGAAGTGGTTCATCTTGGGTTGCTGGGCATGACCATGAACGCCACGGCTGATTTGTTCCACCAAGTCTGCTTCAACTATCCGACCTTGGGCGATCTTTACAAGTATGCAACGTATGATGCGATGAGAGCGGCAAAACAAGTGGGCGTTTCAAACTGATGGTGTCATGCGATCACCGAGCTCAGTCTTGGGCAGTGGGTTATTTCCATTACTTTCGCGCTCTGGTAAGTCTTGCCCCGTGCCTAAGGGTGACCAAGGGCAGGACAATTTCGGCCTTGTAAGTGGTGGATAAGTCTCGGCGCATTGAGTGGCTTTGCAGGCGTGGGCAGGCATCGAGGATCTGCATAGTGGGCTAACGTTGGGGACCGGTACTTTCGTTGATCAATTTTCTAATCACCACGATTGCCATCAGTCGCTGGAAATGGAATCTGGTTGCTGATGATCCATCCAGGCTCGTCGCACCAATCCATCACCGATGAAAAAGCCCCTCCTGCTCCAGTCCATAGCGCTCCTGCTGCCCTTCCAACTTCTCGCTGAGCCTCTGCCTCCAAGTCCAGTCTGGCCCGGGACTCCCCCGTCGGAGACTTTGCAACCCAAACCGGGACAGGATCCACGTGGCATCGTCAAGAACGGCAGCCGAACCGATGTGTTCACGCCCGAGTTTGTGGTCTGGCCCGCCGCAAAACCCGGGGCGCCCGTGGTGATTGTCTGCCCTGGCGGCGGATATGGAGGACTGGCGGAAGAACATGAAGGTGCAGAGGTTGCCAAACGCCTCAACGCGCTAGGCAGCGCAGCAGTTGTTTTGAAATACCGTGTTCCCCGCCGTTCTCAGGAAACCCCTTGGGTGGTGCCCGTTCTGGACGCCCGCGAAATGCTGCGGATCGTCAGGAAACACGCGGCAGAGTGGAACGCCGATTCCGCCAAAGTCGGCATTCTCGGATTCTCTGCCGGAGGGAATCTGGCCGCGCGGGTGGCGTATTCTCCTGCTGAACCGGAGGCACCAAGGCCAGACTTTGCAGTGATGGTGTATCCGGCTTATTTGTTTGAAAAAGACAAGCCTGACAGTGCACTGCGAGAGGGTCCTGATGGAGTCGTACCACCGGTTGGAACCAAACTTTTACCGCCCGCGTTTTTTGCGCACAGCGCCGACGACAAGTATCCATCCGAGGCGTCCGCAGCGCTGGCGGCGCGGCTCAAATCCATGGGCGGCTCAGCCGAGGTGCACATCTGGGCAAAGGGAGGGCACGGTTGGGGAGCAACTGAACGTTGCGAAGCTGCGAAGCGTTGGACCGATCTGCTCGGAATCTGGATGCGCGAGACCGGCTTCCTTCCCGCCGTCCAAAACCCCTGATCACTTTTCCGAGTCCAACGAAATCTTGCAAAGTAAGCGCGGCAGGCCGGGGAGAGGTAAGCGCGGCGTGTGGATGGGACAGGCAATCGATTCGCAATTTATTCACTTTGGATTTGCCCGCCTTCCGGTGTTCCCGCTTGCCCGGACTCTTTGAACGAGCAGGCGAAATGAGGTCGATGAGTTTGATGTGAGCGTGCATCTCCGGCCTGCCCGCCGCCACGAGCGCTTATTTCTCGATCGAAGACCGCACCAAACGAAACCCAATGTTATTGCTTGCGTGCGACTTCGCACCCACATTTTCCGCGACCGCAGCGAGCCTCTGACCATCACGCCAGCCACAACCTCTCAAAGCGAACTGCATCTTACCTTTATCATAATCAACCATCCACTCCAGAGCGTTGCCTCCAAGATCATAGAAGCCACCGGGATTGGGCTTAAAAGATGCAACTGGGGCCGTTCCCTTGATTCGGTCAACGCCCACCTTGAGTGGGTCATCCTTGCCGTTCTCCAGAAAGCAGAAGTTTCCATCATCCCAATTCGGCGGAAAATAATCGCCCCACGGATATTTAACCTTACCAACTGCCATCTCCCACTCTGAGACCGTGGGCAGCCGCCATTCCCTACCTGTTTTTGCACTCAACCATGCGGCAAATCTTGTGACGTCCTCCCAAGTCACCTTCACCACGGGATGTTCGTCCGTTTGCTCCCACTCCTGATCGGGCTGTTGCCATTCAGGAAAGCCGACCGATCTGAGGTAAAGTTTCCACTCGCCGACGGTCAGCTCAGTTTTGCACATCAAAACCCCGGCTCCGGGTACAGGTAAAAGTTTGGCCTCCAGTCTGCGGACCAGTTCCAGAGCAGGATCTGCTTCTGACGAAGACCGACCGTGGGCGATCCTCTCGTCCCCGCTGGTCGGAACCGTTGACTTGCGCAGAACAAAAACCCCGAGCGCAACCAACGGCACAACCACAGCGGGAATCAGCCAATATCGAAAGCTTCGCGTTGTCCGATCACCCTTTGCCACGCCACTCGTGGATGGTCCACCCGTGGGAACCGCCGAATCCTGCGCATCAACAGCAGTAGCATCTGAAAGCGATGCATACGCCCTCTGCAAATCCGCTCCAAGATCCTCGTAACTCGCGTAGCGCTCTTCAGGCGCTTTTTGCATCATCCGCAGGATCACTGACGCCAAAACCGCTGGGATGCTCGAATCCATCGAGCGAACATCCGGAACCGGCGCGCCCACGTGCTTCATCATGACCGAAATGGCGCTGTCCGCCGTGTATGGGGGAACGCCCGCAATGAGGTGATACAAAGTGGCACCCAGGCTATAGATGTCAGTGCGCAGATCGATGTCGCGCTTTCCCTCAGCCTGCTCGGGACTGATGTACAGTGGCGTCCCCATTGAAGCGCCCGTCATGGTGAGCCCCTGCTGCTGGTCCGAGCTTTTCGCTAGGCCAAGATCCCCCAGCTTCACCTCACCGTCTTTCGAGAGGAAAATATTATCCGGTTTGATGTCGCGGTGAATGAGTTGGGCCTTGCGCCAGCCGTATTCGAGTCCGGCGCAAACGTGCGTACAGATCGCAACAGCCTCCGCCGGATCCAGCTTTCCAAGCCGTTTGAGGCGCGAATCAACGCTCTCTCCATCCACAAACTCCATTGCAAACCATTGAATTCCGTCTGTTTGACCAGCCGCATAAACCTGCACCAAGTTCGGATGATTCAATCCGGCAGCAGCAATGGCCTCGTTGTGAAAGCGCGAAACAAACTCGGAATCCGAGGCTAGGGAGGGTTGCAGCGTCTTAATTGCAACCAAACGCCGCAGAACAGTCTGGCGCGCCTTGAAAACAGCACCCATGCCGCCATGGCCAAGTTTAGCTAAAATCTCGAATTCTCCCAGCTGCTGACCCTCTTCAAGCATATGAAAACATTATGATTAAAATAGCCTCAACCTGATTTTGCATCCGTTCGGAATCAGCATGCTGATGGAGCCAATTCAATCCCGGGTGATTTTCAGCACCCGGTTGTTGTAGCTGTCCGTGATGTACAACTCGCCAGTCTTTGGATGCACCACCACGCCGTGAGGACGCGCCAAGCCGCATTTCTCCGGCACACCATCCACTCCCGCATCGCTCTTCTGTCCCGTTCCCGCCACCCGCTCGATACGCCCAGTTGCTGGCACGTAACGGCGCACAAGATTACTCTCGGCATCCGCAATGATCACTGAATTGTCGCGGTCCACGCACAGATGCTTGGGTCCGTTCATTAGCGCTTCCAACGCCGGCCCGCCGTCGCCGGTCCCACCCGCTTTCCCCGACGCGTTCACCACCGTGCGAATCTTGCCTTCCTTGTCCACCACTCTTAGAGCGTTGCCTGAGCGCTCCAAAACATAAACATTGCCCAACCGATCCGGCGCAACCGCCCTTGGATCAACCAAAGGCGCATCGACCGCAACAGCTCCGTCCGCCGGCACACCCCGTGAACCGTTCCCTGCAACGCGTGAAAGCTTGTGCGTGGCAAGATCCAGCACGTGAACCGAACGCAAATCCGCGATGTAGAGCTTTGCACCCGAAAAATCCAATGTGATGCAGTACGGTCCATTGCCCCGCGCCTTTTCAGAAGGCACCTCGTAACCTGCGAGCGCGCTCACCTTACCCGAGTTCACGTCTACTTCCCGCACCCGACCATTCCAAGTATCCGCGATCAAAATGTTTCCATTCGGCAACACGGCCAGATTGTGCGGGCCGTTGAACTGTGCATCGAGAGCAGGGCCGCCATCCCCCGAGTATCCCGGTTGGGACAGACCTGCGATATGACTCAAGGTCCCGGTAGCATCCACCTTCAATAGCCGGTTGCCGCTCACCATTTCGATGATCCACATGTTGCCCGCCGCATCGAAATCGGTGCCGAAGGGCTCCTTCAACTTTGCAGACTTTGCGGAAACATTCACCGCATCCTGACCACCGCCCGCGACCAGAACGATCCTCGAACTCGCCTCCAAAACTCCAACGGGAAGGAATCCAGCAACACCAAGCAACGCATAAGCAAAAGACGTCGAAACGGGACGCCGGATGTTTTCAACAAACCGAGAGATCGCAACGGGAAGTTTCATACAGTGGAGGAAACGTGATTGGAAATGTCTGGCAGTTGTTTAAATCGAAGGGATTGCGGCGGAACTACAAATTAAACAACCGACCACTGGCGAGCCAGCAGGACGGAGGCCATGCGCCGCCGTTTGTTGCGCACGTGCTTTCACCATTTGATCGCCTGCATGCGGCGAGCCACTTCCTCGACATTAGCCCTCGAATTGAATGCGCTAATGCGGAAATAGCCCTCGCCCGCAGAACCAAAACCGCTGCCAGGAGTGATCACGACATTTGCGTCTGCAAGCATCCGGTCGAACATCTGCCACGAAGTGGTTCCTGAGGGCGTGCGCACCCAGAGATAAGGCGCATTTACCCCGCCCCACACTGCCAAGCCCGCGTCCTTGGCCGCCTGCCGTAGAATCTGCGCATTGCCCGTGTAATGCCGGATCAATGCATCCACCTGCGCCTTGCCCTCGGCAGTGTACAATGCCTCCGCAGCTCGCTGCACAACGTAGGACACGCCGTTAAATTTCGTGCTCATCCGCCGATTCCAAAGCGGATGCAGCGCATGAGATTCGCCCTTCGCTGTGCGCGCCATCAAGCTTTTGGGCACCACGGTGAACGCGCAGCGCGTTCCGGTAAATCCGCCGTTCTTGGAGAACGAACGGAACTCGATCGCGCACTCGCGCGCGCCTGGGATTTCATAGATGGAATGGGGAATGCCGGGCTCGCTGATGTACGCTTCG
>JBILLC010000146.1:0-5757 GCA_044376275.1 Chthoniobacteraceae bacterium
GATCGATTCGGTTGTAGTTTTCCTTGCTGGGCAACGGCGGGAAAACTTCGGGCGTTCGCCTGAAGACTTGCTCGCCAGGCTTGTCGTACTGTCCCCGCTGCATGACGTGGGCTTGGCGCGGTTGCGGCAAGTCGGCCATGACGAGCGTGGTGGGAATTGCATCGGAAAGCGTCTTGCGCTTGGCCTCGAGGCGCAGTTTCTCGGCCTTGGGTCCATCGACGATTTCACGCGCGCCGACGTAGGCGTTTTCAAGCCACCAATCCTTCAGTTTCTGAGTTTCCGCCGGCGTCCATTGCTCGGGCTTTTTGCCGCGCACAAGCGTCTGGAGATCGTTCGGCAATTCCTTGACCAGAGTTCCCTGCTTGGTTTTCTGCCACACCGTCCACGACCAATTCGCATCCTTCGCAGGCTCGACCCGGTGGCGCATCGTGAGGTGATCCCAATGAACCGTCCCGTCAAACTGCGTGAACGCGTATCCCTCCACCTTCATGCCGGGTTTCAATCCAACTTTTTCCGCGGGGAATTTGAGTTCGACCCACTTGCCGGTTTCTGGCAACCCGCCCATCGTGACCTTCTCCGGGGTGCGCACGCGGCCGAACGGGATCGCGCCCTCCTCTCCCCACACGGCGCGATGATTCCATCCGCCCACGTGAAATTGAAGCATGACAGCCTTCGGCGGATCGACGGGGTCGAGATGACACCACACCGAAATTTCACCGTTGGGCGGGATTTCGAAAGATGCGCCGCTGGTGAAAAAATCCTGAGCCACACCCTTGGCCTTGCGGCGCAGCGCCAACTTGCCGGTGTGCACAGGGCCTTGCTCTGCGCTCACAAACATCGTGGGTTCTCCAGAGCGCTCGACCTTCGCTTTTTCGGGAAAAGAATCCTCGAACCAAACCGTTTCTCCCGTCTGCACAGGCGGCGGTGGATTGAGTGTCGCCGGGTCGGTGTACTCGAGTTTTGCAAGGGACTCGCGGACCAGCTTTTTTTGATCCTCGATTTGTCGGTCGAATTGCTTGAGCTCCGCGTCCTGTTCGGGCGTCGCCAGCGCAAGAACCGGCGGAGTCAGCAGGATGTTGCCGTCCATCGCAGGGTCAGCCGCGCTGTAAAAGAAGGCGTACATCGAATAAAAATCTTTGGTCGTGATCGGATCGAACTTGTGGTCATGGCAGACCGCGCAGCCGGCGGTCAGCCCCATCCAAACGGCCATCGTGGTTTCGGTTCGATCGACGGCGTAACGGAACAGCAGTTCGTCCGAGATTGAACCACCCTCGCTCGTTGTCACATTGCACCGGTTGAAGCCGGACGCGACGCGCTGGTCGTGAGTCGGGTTGGGAAGAAGATCACCAGCAATCTGCCAGAGAGTGAATTGGTCAAAGGGCAGGTTTTGGTTGAATGCCCGCACGACCCAATCGCGGTACGGCCACATGCTGCGCTCGTTGTCCAAATGCAGACCATGCGTGTCACCGTAGCGGGCGGCGTCCAGCCAATAGCGGGCCATGTGCTCGCCAAAACGAACGGAGCCGAGGAGCCGGTCCACAACTTTTCCGTATGCCTCAGGCGAGGAATCGGCAAGGTAGGCGTCGACCTCGGATGGCGTCGGCGGCAGACCCGTGAGATCCAGCGTGATCCGGCGCAAGAGGGTCTCCTTCGAGGCCTCGGGCGAAGCACGCAGGCCGCGCCGGCTCAATTCCGCCTGCAAGAATGCATCCACCGGCGCAAGACTGGAGGCAGTGCCGGAGGGCGCCGGAACAGCCGCTTTCACCGGTGGCTCAAAACTCCAGTGTTTGCGGTACGGGGCGCCCTGAGCGATCCATCGACGGAGAGTTTCGATTTGGGTTTCGGTGAGCTTCTTGTGGGACTCGGGCGGAGGCATCACCTCGTCGGGATCCTTCGAGAGCGCCCGTTGGAGCAGGGCGCTCGCCGCAGGATCGCCGGGTTTGACCGCCTGAACACCGTCTTTGATAGCGTAGGCGCCTTCGGGGGTGTCGAGACGCAGTTCAGCTTTGCGCTTCTTGGAGTCAAAACCGTGGCAGCTAAAGCAGTTGTCGGAAAGGATCGGTCGGATTTCACGGTTAAAATCAATCGCCGCGCCGGAGGATGTCTGGGTCGCGGGCGCAACCGCGCAGAGTGCGATACCCCCAGTGAAAAGGGGGAGCAAGGATGCGAGGGCAAGAAAGCCGGAACAAGGGGTGGTTCGGAGCAGGCGCATGGCGTGAAAATGGGACTTCGAGAACAGCAGCAGTGGGCAAACTAAACAATCTAGAAAGCTGGCCATAAATTAGGGTCTGTCCGTTATTTCAGAAGCATCTAAAAGAAAGTGCGTTATCGCCTCAAAAATAGCGCATCACACACGCCCTCCGCTGCGAGACCGAGAATCAGCGTTTTCTCATTGAGTTCCCAAGCTTTCCGATCAGCGGTGATCCTCAATTTTCGCTCTTCCGAACCGAGCAGGGCACGCAGCCAACCATCTTGGAATACATCACGATAAATATATCTTGAAACATCTGAAAACCATCACGTTGGGGGCCAATGAGTCGGTTTATGCTGCTTTCCAGCGGTACGCCCAAGGGCAAGACCGGCCCACCTCGGAGCTACTGCGCGGAACTCAAGGGACAGGCAATTGGGAACTCAAGGGACAGGCAATTGGGAACTCAAGGGACAGGCAATTGGGAACTCAAGGGACAGGCAATTGGGGACTCAAGGGACAGGCAATTGGGGACTCAAGGGACAGGGAATTGGGAACTCAATGGACAGGCAATTGGTGAAAGTGAAAGCGGCTTTGATCGCCTGTTGCAGGAGCCTTGGTCCTTGTACGCCTCATCGTTTTGCCGGTGAACGCGAGGAAGAAACTCATTGCCAATGAACCTGCAGATCTGAGTCCCTCGTCAACATGGACAACCCACTCGTCTCCTACCCACAACTCCCCGAAACACCCACCTCGCACTTGCCATTCAGTCCTTGCGTGCTTGTTGGCGACCTCATCTTCGTCTCCGGCCAAGCGTCCGTGGACCAAAAAGGCAATATAGTCACCGACACGTTTGAAGGTGAGTTCCGTCGCAGCATCGAAAACGTCCGCCTCGTGCTGGAAGCCGCAGGCAGCGATCTCGCTCACGTCGTGCAAACACGCAACTACGTCCGCGATGCGGCGGACCTGCCGCTCTACAATCAGCTCTACCGCGAATATTTCCCCGCCCCAGCTCCTGCTCGCACCACCATCACTGACTGCCTGCCGCCCAACTTAAAATACGAGGTTGAGGCTGTGGCCGTGCGTCGATCCATCGGCCCGTAGCCGCTCAGGACAACCAAGCGTACCAACAACGCCTGCACCAGTTTTCGCTGGACGACCTCAGCACGCATCAAACGCGGATACGCGGCACCGCCAGGGCAAGTCTCGCAACCTGAAAACACGTTGAATCCAAGCAAAATACGGCAAGCAGAGTCCCCTCACCCATGCAAACCGAATCGCAAAGAGCGCTGACATTCATAGTGCCAGCGGAGCACGAATAAAACTCACAAGCGCACATCCGCGGACTTGCCTTCATTCGGGCAACACCAAAAATACCAGTATCGCCGGCGAAAACCATGCGTCCACTCGTTGAATCCATCCCTGCCAACTGGCCGGTGAACATCAAATCGGTCTTTGAAAACTCCGCCTCTTTTCAAAGCGTCCCCGCCCCATCGCATCCATCCATCGAATCGGGTACCGCCGCAGGCGCCATCGCCAAGGAAGCTTCTTCGCACGAGAAACACGCGCTGAAACGCAGGTTGCTTGAGGCTTTCCTCTTGTACGCACTGGACGACATCCATGCGGCGCATTCGATCTTCCAGGAGGAAGACAATTTTTTTGGGTCGTACGGTCACGGTATGATGCATCGAAGGGAGGGTGACTTCTGGAACGCCAACTACTGGTTTCGCCGCGCAGGGAACCCTAGACGCCTCTGTTTTCCGGAAAATCGATCACCCCATGAAATCACCGGGCTGTGTGAGAAATCGTTAAAAAGCCCGAGTACGCTCCCACAAACACTCCTCATTCTGCATCAGGAATGGGTGCTTTTACTCGGAACGCTTCTGAGCACCCCCTCCGCGGATTTGTGAAGTCAAGGACCTGAAAAACTAAAGAGCCTAACAAAATGCCGATGAATAGATGCCCCCTTTCGCGGCGTTTCCGCAGCTCGCGCGCGCGGGATGGTCGCCGGGCGCGCTGAAGGTGGCTAGCAAATGGAGCGCGTACGGAGCCCATCCCTCGCAGGCTTGCCTTGCCGCCATCGCGGCGATTTCTGGGGCCAACTCGGACCCGATGCGATTGGCGCATTTGATGAGCTTCTAGCGTCCGTCGGGAGTGAGATTCGTGACAGAATCCCTGTTTGATCAGATCCATCGTTTCCAAAATGCTGATGCCGCCTGACTCCATGCACGCGGCTGCGGGATCTTAATCCTCAAGGTTCGTTCGCGAGATGCCCGGGTTATCGGTGTGCAAGGTCAGAGAAACGCTCATTTCCATCAAAAGTCCCAGCTAGAGGTATCAACTGCAGCCAGGCTGCATGGGTCCTTTCCTTGAGGATATCCTCGCTCTCAGTCCCCTCTTCAGGCGTGAATGGTATAAACGGTTAACTCCGATCCTCCGCACTGCACCACCTCCTCCTGAACTCCTGCGAGCGCGCCCGCGGCCCACACTGCGCTCCGTTGAGCCCGCTCACTTTTTTCAAACCATGGTTAGAACCCTCCTGCCGCTCCTCTTGTTCGGAACCGCGCTCACACATGGCGCCAGCTTCCCTCAGGAATACCGGGCTGCGCTAAAACTCTATGACACCGGCAAATTTCCCGAAGCGAAGGCATCCCTCGACGCCTTGAGCGAGTCCAATTCCATTCCGCAGGCACTCGACCGCTGTCTTATACATGCGGCCTATTGCAATAACCAACTGAAAGCGCCCGACGGGATTGCAGCACGCCGCGTCCGTGACACAGTGGCGGCGGAGAGGGATTATCGAACCGCACTGGGCAGCACCTTGAATGATTCCAAGAAGGCCATCGTTCATCTGCGTCTCGGAGGACTCCGTACAGGAACTGAGGCCCTCGATTGTTTCGAGGAATGGGAGTCGATGACAGGCCACAAGTGGCAGACACCCACGTTAGATGGTGAGAACGAGTACAGCAAGGAATGTGGTTTTCATCTGAAGGACGCCACGGGCACGCTGTACGCCGTGTTCGGCCTTCTGGATCAACTCGGGATGCGCGGGTACATGCCGGATGAAGAGCTCGGTCTGATCCGTCCCAAACACGACAGCATCCGCATTCCAACACAATCGCTGAAGAAGGAGCCAGCGTATGGCTGGCAACGCACCCGAGTTCTACATGCTCTTTCCTAGTGGCACGAAATTCAAAGACTCCAAAGCCATGGGAAACCTCGTAATGCGGCGTTAAGCTGCATCGAAAGACATGAATCCGAAGACACCATGAAGACTCTCCTATTCACCGCCAGCCTCCTGCTGGCTTCGCTCCAAGCTGCGGATACAGCTGCACAAAATGGAAAGGCCACAGCGCGTGACGCCGCCCCCGCAACTTCAGAAGACGAGGACCTCATCCTCGGGTTCAGGGGAAATTCTAAATATCAGATTGTTATTCCCGACCCGATGCCGGATCCAGTGGCTGCGGCCTCCACTGCGCGCGCTGCCGAACTGCTACAGGCGGCTTTCAACGCCAATGGAATCACATTGGAGGTGAGGAAGGAGCCGGAGGCGGATGCGTCGCGGCCCG
>JBILLC010000147.1:0-5753 GCA_044376275.1 Chthoniobacteraceae bacterium
AGCTGTAAAATTTAAGAAGCGGTTGTCTCGCGCATTTATGAAACCAGTTTCTATTCCTCTGCTCTTCTCGATTCTTTGGCTCGGGGTTGGAACCTCCCCCTGTGCCGCGCAGCCAGGAGCTGCCGCTTTGGTGTTACAGGATGTGGTGGATAGCGTGCGAAGTCAGTATCCACCACAACTAGCGGCCTTGATTGAGCAGGATATTGCGAACGGTCGTGTGCGCTCGGCCCAGGGCGCATTCGATTGGAACCTCAACGCAGGGAGTACCTCCAATCTCGCCGGCTACTATGATGGCAGAAGCGCTTTTGCAAATCTTGAAAAGCCACTCTCATTTTGGGGTGGCAGCGTCTATGGAGGCTACCGGCTCAGCTCTGGTTTTTTGCCGAATTACAACAAGGACCGCACGGGAGTGGATGGCGAGGCTGTGTTGGGTTTCAAAGTGCCGCTCTTGAGAGACGGAACCATCGACCGGCGCAGAGCGTCGCTTTGGCAGGCTGAGATCGATCAGCAGTTGGCAGAGCCCTTCATCCTGCGCCAGTACCTCGACTTTGTGCGGGCTTCCACCATCGGGTATTACACGTGGCTTGCCGCTGGAAAGCGACTGCAGTTCGCGGAGGAACTTCTGCGCATCGCGCAAAAACGGGATGGCGCGATCGCTGAGCAAGTGCTCAGGGGCGCCTCTGCTCGGATTGTTCAGGTGGACAACAAGCGACTGGTGGTCAGTCGAGAGATCGCCGTTGTTCAGGCAAAGAGAAGATTTGAGGCTGCTGCGATTGAATTATCCTTATTTTTGAGAAACAAAGAAACCGCGGAGCCGATTGTGGCTAAAGGTGATCGATTGCCGGCGGACTTTCCATCACACGCCACCCGTGACGCCTCGCAAATGGCGGAAGACATCGACAAGGCGTATGTTCGGCGTCCAGAGGTCCGCCGGATTGAGCTCACCATTCAAAAAACAAACATCGACAGGGATCTTGCTAAAAACAATCTGCTGCCAAGTTTAGAACTCGGAATCAATGCGCGGCAGAATGCCGGTGGAACTCGTCCAAAAGACATCGGAAGAGAGGAGGTGGAAGCCAAAATCGAGTTTAAACTGCCGCTTGAGCGCCGTGAAGCGAAGGGCCGGGTTGATGTTGCGCAGGCTCAGATATTGCGTCTTCAAAATGAACGGCAATTCGCACGCGACCGGATCGCTGCAGACGTGCGCGACAGTTACAGCGCACTGATCGCCGCGCATGATACCCTTCGGCAGACCCGAATCAATGTAGAGCTTGCGCAGCAGCTTGAGGACGCAGAGAACGAAAAACTGGATCAGGGTGCAACGGATCTGCTGGCTCTGCAGATCCGCGAACAGGCAACGTTCGATGCGCGTGTTCTCGAGGTGGATGCGCTCTTGGAACATTTCCGCGCCGAGGCGAATTATCGGGCCGCAACCGCTGCCGACGCTCCCGAACCAATCAAGCGCGACCTCAGATAGGATTGTGAAGGTGACAGGTGCGCGGTGTTTGAAAGCCTTCTGTTTGTGAACTCAACAGCGTGGCGAATGCCGCAGTCAGGCGGTTTCTGGTAAGAAGGTTGGAAAGGTGATGCCCTCTGTCGCGCCAATCGGCGCGGTGCTTTGTGAGAGGTGCAATTCAATGT
This sequence comes from Chthoniobacteraceae bacterium, assembly GCA_044376275.1. Classification (GTDB taxonomy): domain Bacteria; phylum Verrucomicrobiota; class Verrucomicrobiia; order Chthoniobacterales; family Chthoniobacteraceae; genus Chth-196. The sequence goes on from JBILLC010000147.1 coordinate 1,642, forward strand.
TTCTGCCGCCCCACGCGTATAGCGCCCGAACAAGAGAGGGCGCAGAGCCTTGGGCGAGTATCACCGTGGATTTGCCCCGGCGATGGTCCAGAGATTTCCAAACAAGCGCCTTGGCGATTTCCGCGTCCACTGCCGTGCCGGGGCCAATCATACTCCAGTCGGGATGCTGGCTCGAGACCATGAAACCGCACAGCTCGGCGGCTTTGTTTTCATAAACCCAAACTTGCCAGTGACCGGAAGTGTCGTTGAGAAAAAACGCGTAGTCTTTCTCGCGACGGATGTGTTGGAGTTTGAACTCCAGATCAGCCAGGCGTCCAGCCTCAGTGCTGAGCGCCGGCCGGATGCAGTCAACGCCCAGGGGAGGAGGGTGCGGCAAACCAGCCTCCGGCACAACAATTTCAATATCCTGAAATAGGCTGCCGGGCACGAAGCCAAGCCGCGTGTAGAGCGAGAAGGAATCGAGATTCATCGCGCTGGAAATAAGTCGTACCGGCTTGTGCTCAGCGCGTGCCCGATCCATGGCCACTTCCATCATCCGTCGCGCAAGGCCGCAGCCTGAAAACTCAGGATCGGTCGCCACGATTCCGATTGAGATATGTGTTTCGCGTGAGTGAACAAAGCAGACACCCCTCAGGCTGCCGCGAGCATCTCGGACGCAAATAGCTTCACCAGGATCAAGAGCTCCGTACAGTTCCGGGAAGATGCGAAATCCAGAGGAACTGGTTCCAAAACGGTGGCCCTCACCCAAACGGGTCTCGTACCAGTTCACCAACGAACGATGCAAAAGGGCAGCAACTTCATCGTGTTGGTCAGCATGCAAGATCGAAAGCTCAACGGGCAGGCTCATGCTTGCAAAGACTGCGTGTCGCACGGTTTTGTGCAACGCCTATGTTTCACAAGAAAACAAAGTGAGGCGAGCAGCGTGGTGTGAGTTTGATGCGCAGATTTGCAGGCCCATGATCGTTCGATCAGCTCCGAGGGCTGCGGCCCCTTGCTGTCGCGGTTAAGATCACCATCCAACCAAAGGGTGAGTGCGGCTCAAAAGGGCGCACACTTGTCAAATACGAGGATTGCTACGGTAAGGCTGACAGGTTGTACTTTGCATTTGAAAGATCCTCGGCACATGAAAATCACCCCGCTTTTTCTGACCACAGTTCTCACGCTAACACCGCTGACGTTGACTTTTGGGGCTGATGCGCCGCGGCGGAAGATTCTGTTCTTCACCAAATCGAGCGGCTTCGAGCATGAGGTGATTTCGTGGAAAAAAGGTCAGCCAAGTTACGCCGAAGCCCGCCTCCTGGAGATTGGAGGGAAAAACAACTGGGAGTTCACATTTTCCAAGGATGGCTCAAAGTTCTCGGCTGAGTATTTGAGAGAGTTTGATGCTGTCATGTTCTACACAACCGGCGATCTGTGCTCGGCGGGCACGGATGCAAATCCGCCGATGACTCCCGAGGGAAAGCAGGCCCTGTTCGACTATGTTCGTTCAGGGAAAGGCTTCGTTGGGACGCACTCCGCGAGCGACACGTTTCACACCGACAATGAATCCCTCAAGGGTCCCGAGCGTTATGTGAATCACGGCGATAAAGCGGATCCCTACGTGCGTTTTATCGGCGCGGAATTCATCCGTCACGGGGCGCAGCAGGCGGCGAAGAGCATTGTGATTGATCCGAAGTTTCCGGGGCTTGAGAGTGCGGGATCAGAATTTTCGATCCATGAGGAATGGTATTCTCTCAAGGACTTCACTCCGGATCTTCATGTGCTGACAGTCATGGATGCGCCGGCCATGACCGGACCCGAATATGCGCGGCCGATTTTCCCGAACACCTGGGCGAGAAAAGAGGGGAAAGGGCGTGTTTGGTACACCTCGATGGGCCACCGCGAGGACATGTGGACCAATCCCATTTTTCAAAGCATGCTCACCGGTGGAATCAAATGGGTTTGCGGTGATGTGTCCGGGGACACCGCGCCGAATCTTGCTAAAGCGGCGCCCGAAGCCCATGTGAATCCCGCCTATATCGAACCTAAACCGCCGGCACCCAAGAAAGCCAAGTAGCGTCTCTATTGGACATAGCAAGCAGCGAGGCAGAAGTCATTGTCAGCCCCTCTGCTTGGTTTGTCCGTCCGGCCGATCGAGGGCGCGGAGTACTGTGTTGCCGACCTGATTAAAACTGCACACCGTGTCGCTCCGAGTCGGGCTACATGCCAAGCCCCGGGATGTTTAGTCCACCCGTGAGTTTGCCCATCTCGGTTTGCGCGAGCGCGCGTCCCTCTTCAATCGCTTTTTTCACCCCGGTGAGAACAAGCTCCTCCAGCAGTTCCACGTCCTGCGGGTCGACAACTTCGGGCGCAATCTTGATCGATAAGACATCGCCTGCGCCGTTTGCAACAACGCTGATTTTTCCGCCACCGGCGGTTGCTGTGATGGTTCGCTTTGCAAGACCTTCCTGTGCTTGGAGCATTTGCTCCTGCATTTTCTGGGCCTGCTGCATCATCTTTTTGATATTCATAAATGTGATTGGTTAACTTGCTTCGATGCGCGCTTTGAACAACTCCAGCGCCTTTCGAATGAGTGGATCGTCCTTGAACTCCTCCATTGGGTCTCTGACTGGCTCGAGCGCAGGTGGGGGTGCCTTCGGCACAGATACCAACTCCACGACGTCATGTTTCTCGCATGAAATGGAAGTCGCTCTACCCGTGATTTCGGCAAGCACCTCCTCAAGAAAGACTTTGTTGTTGGGCTGTTGGATGTAGTCAAGAGCGAGGTTTTGATCCTTTGAAAAACCGAAGACCGCTTTGCCTGAGTCAGCCGACAGCAGTGCGCCCGACTCAAGCCACATCGAGATCAGCGGCCGCCGCTGGCGCACGAGCTTGACTAATTCAGTCCACACCTCGCTGACATCCTTCGCGGGCGTCGCTGCTGGTGGTTCCGCGACGCGCGCTGCAACGGCAGCTCCCTCTGGCGCAGATTTTTCAATCGACTCTGGTGCCTTCACCTTGGGCATTTGAGTTATGAGAGACTCCGATTCCGGCGCTTTCTCGCGCCTGGCCGCCGGGGCTTCTTTGGGCGGGGACTGGGGCTGTTCTTCGGGTTTCGTCGATGGCTTCACCGCAGCCTGCGAGGAGCGTGAGAGCTGGGTGCTTGGCTCAATCGTCGGTGGCTTGGGTTTGGGCATTCCAACAACCGCAGAGGTTGGCGCCTTTCTGGGCGCTGGTTCACGCCCTTCACGAATTGCAGACAAGGTGTCGATGACCTCCGAGAGCGTAACCTGACTGACGGCATGAATGGCTCGAAGCATAGCGACTTCGAGGTGCATCTGCTTGTTTGCCGCCCATTTCATCCGTTGTTCCGCCGAGGCGAAAATGTCGATGAGTTCGAGTAATCGTTCACGGTCGATGTCTGCACATTGAATGCGCAAAGCCTCGACGAGGTCTGTTCCGAGCTCCGCGACTAGCCCGCCAGGATCCGCCTGGGCAAGCAGAAGGTTTCTGAGATGCGAGATCACATCGCTCAATAGTTGGGTCAGATCCCTGCCTGCCTCGGCTTGCTCGTGAACGAGTGTCAACGCTTGCGGCGCATCCTGTGCAAGCAGCGCAGCGCAAAGATCACTAATCTTCTGGCGCGAACTGAATCCAAACACCGACAAAACCTGCTCTTCCCCGATGGCTCCGCCACAGAATGCGACCAGCTGGTCCAGCATCGATTCTGCATCGCGCATGCCGCCGTCCGCGCCAACAGCGATTGCGAGGGCAGCGTCGGCGGATAGCTCGATTCCCTCGTTTGCGGCAATCTTGAGCAGATGACCGGCGATCACTGGCGCGCCGATACGCTTCAAATCGAACCGCTGGCATCTCGACAAGATGGTTGCGGGCAGCTTTTGAACGTCCGTTGTTGCGAAGAGAAACTTCACATGGTTTGGAGGCTCCTCCAACGTCTTCAAAAGCGCGTTGAAAGACCCGGTTGAGAGCATGTGCACTTCATCCACCAGATAGACTTTGAACCTTCCCCGCGCTGGCATGAATTTCACGTTGTCGATGATGATGTCCCGCACCTTCTCGACCTGAGTGTTGGATGCCGCATCGAACTCGAGCACATCGAGGGAGCTGCCCGA